>CAYOTU010000394.1:0-3829 GCA_964406905.1 uncultured Myxococcales bacterium
GCTACGTACCCCTCTTCCAGGCCCTGGCTGTCGCAGAGCCGAAGGACGACTGAGACCCCGAACGCAGTGAGATCCGTCAGGGTCTTGACCCACTGTCGGTCAACGTCGAGTTCGTCGATGAAGAGCAGAAGATCGTAACACCGCCCAAAAAATAGTCAAGATCGTAAGACCGTCCCCGTTTTTCCCGCCCAAAAAATAGTCAAGATCGTAAGACCGTCCCCGTTTTTCGTCCCCCGTTTTTCGTCCCCGTTTTTTCAGCGAGCGCGGCCAGCGCCAGCAGAAGCAGGAGCATGCCAGCTCCGTCTCCGTTCCCGGAAGCGCTGCACCCCGAGGATTTTTCGACCACCTGGTGGCCGGCGCTGGGCGCCGGCTCGGAGGCCGGGATCTCCGATTGATCCCCCCCGGCCCCCTGGACGTACGGCGGCCCCCAGGGATCCGTGTAGTCGCCGCCTGGCATGACCGCCAGAGGACTGCCGTCGAAGGGGTAGAGGTTGTCGTAGGCGGTGAGGGGCCAATAGTCGGGTCCTGCGGTGTGGTCCCAGGGGTCGTGGGCGGCGTCCGGATCGAAGACCAGGAGCTGGCCGCCGATGGGACTAAGCAGGGGGCAGCCGAAGGGGGCGGCGACGACGAGCCCGTCGGGGCGCTCGACGAAGCGCGCATAGGTAGGGGAGGTGGGTGACATCGGATTGCTCGGGTCCGCCCAGATGAGGCGGTCCAGATCGGCCACATGTTGCCCATCGACGGTCACCGCGAAGGAGTCGGTGGTCATCTCCAAGCGGCGTCCATCCTTCAGGTAGAGGAACCCGCGCAGGCCCTCGTCCTCAAAGAGGACCTCCACGTCCCCGTCGGGGTCCTCGATCAGGTCGATGGGGACTGAGCCTTCGGGGAACTCCTCCACGATCTCCCACTCCTCGCTCCACATCTCGTAGCGGACGAGCATCGGCGGCTCCGGGACGAGGATGTAGACGGAGTTATCGCCCGTGAAGTGGCAGTCCGTCGCGTCGGGGAAGCCGCCGATGGTCAGCAGGAAGGTGTCGGGGATCCGGTTCGGGGTGCTCCCCTCCATGATGTGGACGACGCTCTCTCCGTAGCTCTTGGTGCCATGCTCGCCGCGGTCGACGAGGCAGAGGAGCCCGTCCTCCCGTACGTCCATGCCCCAGGGGTTGTGTAAGATCTCGCCGCGCCGCCAGGCTTGGGCCATGCCGCCGCGCGGCCCGCTGCGCAGCATCATGTGGTACAAACCGACCTCGTCATTGTAGATGAAGGTGTCCATGAAGATCACGTCCCCTGGGTCCCCCCATCCGTCGTAGCGGACATACTCCCAGAGCCGGGAGGGGTAGTACTCGAGGCCCAGCATGATGTCGCCCCAGAAGCCCCTGGGGAGCGCTGTACCGAGGAGGTTGTCCGCCTCGAAGCGGAAGGGGTTGGAGAGCCAGCCGTTCAGGAACCCCCAGCCGACGAAGTACTCGCCATGGCCCGTGGGCATGACGAACTCCGGCATGCCGAGCAGCCAATACCAGCCCTGGAAGTACTTGGCGCCCATGAGACGCACCGGCGGCGCCTCGTGGTGGAGCGCGATATAGTAGCGGCTCCACTTCGTGGCCGTGACCAGCAGCAGCCGGTCGAGTTCGGGGAACCAGCCGGCGACCCGTACCCCGTTGATGAAATCATTGGGCGCAGATGTCCACCCGCCCTCCCCGAACTGCGGATCGCAGGAGCCCATGGCGCTGTCGCAGCGCGCCTGCTGGTGATCGTAGACGAGCTTAGGGGCCTCGCCGTCCTGCAGCGCGTAGACGAAGAACTCCTGGCCGCCCCACGTCGGTTCTTCCCCATCCCAGCCGAAGCTGATGAAGAGGAGATCCTCGTCGACGGGGAAGATCTTGAGACCGCGCAGGTCGTCCGTATTGTCGGGCGCGAGGGCTAGGAGCGCTGCGGCGCTGATCACCGGCTCCTCGCGGCCGTCGGGGAAGAAGACGCGACGAATCCCGGAAGGCGTGAGGAACGCGACGTGGTCTCCATCCTGTGAAAAGACCATCCCGGGCTGGATGGAGCCGCCGAAGGGGTCGCCGGCTTCTGGGGTGAACCGCAGGCGGGTGCTGCGGTCCTCCATGATGCACTCGATCTCTGCGTCCTTTCGCAGGCAGAGCGGGGCGTCGATCGAGGCGCCGCTGATCTGGTGGTTCATGACGTCCTCGAGGAGGCCGAGCTCGTCGAGGTACTTGCGGACAAGGCCGCTGCGGACGTAAGCGAAGTGCCCCGTGTTCGCCGGGGCGGGGTCGTCGGTCATGTCCGTGGGGTCAGTCCCGGTGATCATGGCCTCGACCGGATCCGCTACGGTGCTGAAGTCCGACTGGGGCGAGTAGTCGGAGGTGCCGATCTCCTGCTCCTGGTTGTAGGTCAGGCCGTCGGTGTCGATGTCGAGGGTCTCCAAGTCGAAGAGCACCCGGTGCAGGGTCCCGAGGTTGAGGCCGATGTTCCCGTCCGGGAGCTGCAGCGCCTCGCCCCCGGGGTCCCCGTAAGCGCCGGCGTGGACCAACGCGTCGGTGAGGCTCACGTAGGCGGTGAAATCATCGGAGAAGGGATAGGCATAGAAGCCCGCGCCGCCGGGACCCGCCGGTCCGGAGTAGCCCGATCCAGGGTCGGAGACGTAGTTCGAGTCCCAGTCCCAGAAGCGCAGCGGCCAGGCGAGGAGCGCGTCGAGCTGCGGGGAGTAGACGAGGCTCTCGGCGTCGTACAGGGGATCTGCTACGCCGGAGTACTCGTCGCCCGATTCCCAGGAGGGGCCCGGCTTGGCGGGACGCGGCGGCCGCATCAAGATCTCCAGGGATCCGCCCTCACCGTGCTCCACGAGATAACCGAACCACTGGGTCATCTGCTCGATCCCCTGCCAGTTGAGCTGCTCGAAGCGTATGTCGATGATGGAGAACTGCCGCCCGTCGGGGGTCCAGTAGGTCGTCCGCAGATGCCACCGCCGCACGATCTCCTTCACGTGCGATGCGTCCACCATGTCCTTGCCCAGGCCGGGATCGGGCTCGAGGAGCTCGTCCATCTGCGAGAGGTCGACGCGCAGCTCGAAGGTGATGGTGAGCGCCTCGTCGTCGAGGACGCCGCACCAGAGCCCCTCCCAGGTGATAAAGCAGGGCTCGCCCGCGGCCGACATGACCAAGGTGATGTCGCCGGTGTCCCCCTGGAACGTCTTGAGGTCCGGGAAGGTGCCGGTGTACTCCGCGGCATCCCATGTGAAGCCCTCGGGCGACCCGTCGCCGCAGCGCACGACTCCCATCGATGTCTTCGCCCCCCCGCCCAGGAGGAAGACGCCCGAGTGATCGTGCATCATCGCCGAGTAGAACCAGGCGTGCTCCTCGACGTTGACGGGGATGTAGGTGCCCCCCGGGTCGTCTCCGTGATGGCAGTGGACGGGGATGTGGTAGTCGAACACGACATCACCGTGATAGAGCCACCCGTCATCGTCCATTCCGAGCAGGCTGGCCGTGTTGCCGGTGGCGCTGGCGATCTGCTCGATCTCGGCGCCCTTGTAGGAGTAGAGATCCTGCGCGGCGGCGGGTGCGGATGCAGCGATGAAGAGCGATGCGAACAGGAGCGCGTGGAGTGCTTTCATCTCGGGTCACCACCACCGCCGGACCCCCCGGGGATCTCTTCACCGTCCTCATCCCAGGAGGTCCCTGACCACTCCTCCCACTTGGAGTAGCCGCCCTCGGACTTCTTGACGCCGGTGTCGTACCACTCGGTGCAGGGACCGTAGAGCTGTCCCTGGTGGTAGTCGCACTCGGCCATGAGCTGGCCGTTCTGGTGCCAGAACATCCAGGTA
>CAYOTU010000395.1:0-3821 GCA_964406905.1 uncultured Myxococcales bacterium
CCGGGTCACTGAGACCAACCGGGGCGGCTTTCGGATAGACATCGGCGACACGCGGGCCTTCTGCCCCATCTCCCAGATCGACATCAACTTCGTGGAAAAGCCCGAGGACTACGTCGGCCAGACCCTGCATTTCAAGATCATCGAGTTCAACATTGAGCAGAGCAACGTGGTGGTCTCCCGGCGCGTGATCCTCGAGCAGGAACGCAAGGCCATGGCCGCGCAGCTCCGCGAGGGTCTCAAGATCGGGCAAATCCTCTCGGGCGTCGTCAAGAAGCTCATGCCCTTCGGCGCGTTCGTGGACATCGGCGGCTTGGACGGCTTGGTGCATATCTCGGAGATAGCGTGGGAGCGCCTCGAGAGCCCGGGCGACGTGCTCACCGAGGGCCAACGGATCCAGGTCAAGGTTCTCAAGTTCGACGAGGAGCGGGACCGCCTTGCCCTCAGCATCAAGGAAGCCACCAAGGACCCCTGGTCCACCGTGGAGGAAAAATTTCCCGTGGGCACAATCATCGACGGCCAGGTGACCCGCCTGGAGCGCTTCGGTGCTTTCGTCCGTGTGACCCCGGGGGTCGAGGGCCTGGTCCACATCTCGGACATGACCTGGGCCGGACGGGTGCGGCACCCCTCAGACCTGATCTCCGAGGGCGATCTCATCCGGGTCCAGGTGCTGAAGGTCGACACGGCCCAACGCCGCCTCTCCCTCGGCATGAAGCAGGCGGACGGAGATCCGTGGGCTGAGGTATCGGAACGCTTCCCCGTCGGCTCCCTGGCGGAGGGCACAGTCGAGCGTGTCGGCGGTGGCGGGGTCTTCGTGACTCTGACCATGGGCGTCACCGCATTCCTGCCGGGTTCCCTCGCAGGCATGAGCCAGGGAGAGCCGCTGGGGAGCACCTTCCGCCCCGGAAAAACAGTGGTCCTCAAGGTCAAGGAGATCGACATCGAGCGCCGCCGCATCACCCTCATGGCCGAAGACTCAGCGGGACTCGAAGAGGCGCAGGATACCCGCCGCTACATGGAGCAGCAGACCAAGCAGACCCCGCAGCAGGACGAAGGCGGGCTGGGTTCCTTCGGCAAACTCCTCGAAGAAGCCCTAAAAAAAGAACCCACCCCCAACAAGGACTAACCTGTAACTACAATGGAATGTTGCCGTGCTTTTTCTTGGGACGCGGCTCTTCCTTCTCCAGGATCGCCTCTAGAGCGCGGATTAAGGTCGGACGGGTGTCTGATGGGCGGATCACGTCGTCCACGTAGCCCCTCTCCGCTGCGATGTACGGGGTGGCAAAGCGTGCCCGGTAATCCGCGGACAGCTCCGCATGCTTCGCAGCCTTGTCATCAGCGGCTTTCATCTCCTTGCGGAACACGATGTTCACCGCTCCGTCGGAGCCCATGACAGCGATCTCCGCGGAGGGCCATGCGAAGTTGTAGTCCGCGCGGATGTGCTTCGACGACATGACACAGTACGCGCCGCCGTAGGCCTTCCGGGTAACGCAGGTGATCTTCGGGACGTTGGCCTCGCAAAAGGCGTAGATGAGTTTCGCACCGTTGCGGATAATGCCAGCGTGCTCCTGTTTCACCCCGGGCAGGAAACCCGGCACGTCTACGAAGGAGATGAGGGGAATATTGAAAGCGTCGCAGAAGCGCACGAAGCGAGCGCCCTTGGTTGATGCATCAATGTCCAGACAGCCGGCCATGTAAGCTGGCTGGTTGCCCACGATACCCACAGCGTGGCCGCCGAGACGGGCGAAGCCGATGATCATATTCATGGCCCAGTGGGGCTGGATCTCCAGGAACTCTCCGTCGTCCACCACCCTGTGGACCACATCCTTCATATCGTAGGGGATCTTGGCTTCGTCGGGGATTATCTCGTCCAACTCCGTGTCACGCCGGTCGACGGAATCGTCGGTCTCCCGGTAGGGCGGGAGGTGCTTGTTGCTTGAGGGCATATAGGAGAGCATCTTGCGTACGGTCTCGATGGCCGCTGACTCGTCAGGACTCACCAGATGACAAACGCCGGACTTGGACGCGTGGGCCATCGCACCGCCCAGGTTCTCCATGGAGACCTTCTCCCCGGTCACAGTTTCGATCACCTGGGGCCCCGTGATGAACATATGGGAACCCTTGTCCACCATAAGAATAAAGTCGGTCATCGCCGGGGAGTAGACAGCGCCGCCTGCGCAGGGCCCCATAATCACGCTGATCTGGGGAATGACCCCCGAAGCCATGACGTTCCGGAAAAAGATCTCCGCGTAGCCTCCCAGGCTCACCACCCCCTCCTGGATTCGGGCGCCGCCGGAGTCGTTGAGGCCAATCAGCGGTGCTCCGGCCTTCATGGCCAGGTCCATGACCTTGCAGATCTTGTTTGCGAAAGCCTCGCCCAGCGCGCCACCGAACACGGTAAAATCCTGTGCAAAAAGATAGACCAGCCGGCCGTCGATGCGGCCGTGCCCCGTGACCACCCCGTCCCCGAACGGCCTGCTTTTCTCCATTCCGAAGTCGGTACACAGATGACGGACGAAAATGTCCAGTTCGGTGAAGGTACCCGGGTCCACGAGTTCTATCAGGCGTTCACGTGCGGTCATCTTGCCCTTGGCATGATGCTTCTCGATTCGCTCCTTGCCTCCGGCCTCCAGGGCCTTCTGCTTGAGCAGGACCAACTCGTCAATCCGTTCCTTGGTTCCCATGGTACCTCCACCTCCCGTATTTCGGGATCCAGAGCATCCTAGACGAGGCGCCCCGGGGGTGCAACAGCAGGATTCCTCTGGTAGACTCCGCCCGTCTTACGGGAGGCCGGACACATGGGCGCCACGCCACTCTTGGAACGGAACCTGATCATCGTTACCGGCAAGGGTGGCGTCGGCAAGACCGTTGTATCCGCAGCGCTTGCGTCCCTCGCTGCGGCTCGGGGCCGTGAAACACTTCTCATCGAAATGGTCCCCCATCCAAAAGCACCCCCGCTCTTCGGCGTAGAGGCCCCGGGCTACGAGCCCGTGGAAATCAGCGAGCGCCTGCACCTCTGTCGCCTTACCCCCTCGGAGTGCCTCGAGGAAATAGCGGTGATGCGCCTCAAGCTGCGCGCGCTCTATCGGCTGGTCTTCAAGCACCGAACAGTGGCCGCGTTCATGAGCTTCATGCCCGGCATGGATGAACTGCTGGTCCTCGGGAAGGTGGTCTACGTGGCCAATCGAGGCCGGCATCGCAAGGCACGACATCCCTTTGACCTGGTGGTCGTGGACGGCCCCCCCACCGGCGAGGCCATCGCCATGCTACGGCTCCCCGGGACAATCCGACGGGTGGTCAAGGCCGGCCCGTTGGCCCGCGACGTGGGCATCATGGAAGACCTCTTGACAGATCCGAACCGCACAGCGACCGCCGTGATCACCATACCCGAGGAACTACCGGCAAACGAGGCCCTGGAACTCATCGGCGAGCTGAAATCCCTTGACATGCACAGTGGGGGTACGCTTTTTGTCAACCGGATGACACCCGACTTCTTCGACCTGCGCAGCCGGGTCGCGCTGCAACGGTGCCGTCGCGCAGCTCGGGCAACGGGGACCTGCCGGGATCCGGGGGCCCTGGCTCAGCTCAAGGTCCACCGCCATCTGAAAAACCGGCGGGATCGAGAGCGGACTGAGCTGGACCGTCTTCGACGCGGGGCCAGGATCCCTCTGGTGGAGCTACCAGAGATTCCCAGTGGGGCGTTCGGTCCCGATGAGTTGGCGTTGATGGTCCGGCACCTGACCCATGGCCTGGAGGTCACTCTGAACGGACCCCGGAGAGAGGGAGGCGTATGAAGATTTCCAACGGCTGGACCCTGCTGAGCG
>CAYOTU010000396.1:0-3818 GCA_964406905.1 uncultured Myxococcales bacterium
CATGGCAGCCTTCACAGCGTCCAGGTTCTCGTACACCCATCGAGGATCCAGCATGACAAGCCCCTCGGCGCAGCCGTTAGCGGAGAACGTGGCGGGAGATGACGAGGCGCTGGATCTCGGATGTGCCCTCGCCGATGGTGAGGAGCTTCTGGTCCCTGTAGAACCGCTCCACGTCATACTCCTGCATCAGGCCGTAGCCGCCGTGGATCTGGACCGACGCGTCCACCACCCGGCCCATGACCTCGGAGCAGTAGAGCTTGGACATGGCTGCTTCCTTGGAGAAGGGCTTGCCCGTGTCCTTGAGCCAGCAGGCCTTGTACAGTAGAGCCCGGGCGGCTTCGATCTCCGTGGCCATGTCCGCCAGCTTGAACGCGTTGGCCTGGAACGTAGCGATGGGCTTGCCGAACTGGTGGCGCTCCTTGGAGTACTGCACGGCCTTCTCGAACGCGCCCTGCGCGCCGCCGAGGCCCATGGCCGCGATGGACAGGCGCCCCGCGTCGAGAGTCTGCATCATCTGATGGAATCCCTCGCCCCGCTCGCCGAGCTGGTTCACCGCGGGCACCCGGCAGTCATCGAAGTACAGCTCAGCGGTGTCCGAAGCGCGCCACATCATCTTCCCGTGCATGGTGGTGGCTTGATAGCCTGGCGTCCCCTTGGGGACGATGAAGCAGGTATATTCCTTGCGCCCCTTCTCGTTCTTGCCCGTCACCGCCTGGACCACGCAGAAGCCGGCCAGGGGATTGGACCCGTTGGTAATGAAGATCTTGGAACCGTTGATCACCCACTCGTCTCCGTCCTGCACCGCTTTGGTCTTGGACCCGCCCGCGTCGGAGCCGGCGTTGGGCTCGGTCAGGCCGAAGGAGCCCAGGATCTCGCCTGCGCAGAGCTTCGGCAACCACTCCTGCTTCTGCGCCTCGTCACCGAAATAATGAATCGGCCCAAGACCCAGGGAGTTGCCCGCGGCCAGGGTCGCTGCGTGGGAGCCGTCCACCCGCGCTATCTCCTCCACCGCTATGACGTAGGCCAGATAGTCCATCCCCGCGCCGCCGTACTCCTCGCCCACGAAGAGTCCGAAGAGGCCCAGCTCCGCCATCTTCTGCGTAATCTCCACAGAGAAGGTCTCTGTACGGTCCAGCTCCTGCGCCTGGGGCGCGATGACCACTTCCGCAAACTCCCGCACCGTCTGGCGCAGGATCGTGTGCTCCTGGGGCAACGAATAATCAGGCATTCTGTCCTCCGTCCTGTTCCCAACAACGATTTCGACTACACACCTAGCAGCAGCCTGTTCAGGCGTCAAGCGTCAGGAATTGCGCACCGCGCTCCCGCGCAATATAATGATCGCCTGTTATTGGAGAGAAAAGCAGAGACGAACCGGGAGGACGACGATGATGCGAACGCGCATGACGATGAACCATGTGGCGCGGCTGCTCCCGGCCTTGACCGCGCTCCTGATCCTGGGCTCCGGATGCGCGTCCAACCATGACACGGCCACTGGGCAGGACGTTTCCAGCGGAGACGCCGCAACCGAGGACATCCGCTTCGCGCCGGACGACTGCGGCATCACCGGCGAGGACGGCATCACCATCATCAATGAACCACCCATCACCCCAGCGGTGTTGATAACCCCGGAAGAGCCCACCACAGCGGACAACATCAAGGCCACCCTGGCAGCCCCTGCTGAGGACCCGAACGGGGACGAGGTCACCATCACCTGGGCGTGGCTCAAGGATAACGTCAAGGTGGACAACCTCGCTGGACCAAACATCAGCGCGACCCTCACCACCCGTGGCGAGACCTGGACAATACGGGTAACAGCGTCCGACGGTGATCTCTCGGGCGAGACAATGACCGCATCGGTGACCATCGGGAACTCCCTGCCTTCCATCGAGGGCGTAATGATCATGCCCTCCTCCGGCGGCGTGGCCACGGAGTTTACCTGTGTGACCTCGGGCTGGAATGATCCCGACGACTACCCGGAGACCTGCGAGTTCCAGTGGACGGTGAACGGCGGGATCGACGCTGACCAGACAGCCTCGGCGCTCACCGCGGAGTTGGTCAAGGGGGACGTTTTACGTTGCGTAGCGATCCCCGTGGACGACGTGGGCGAGGGGGAGAGCCTCGAGAGCGAACCCGTCACCGTGGTGAACAGCCCGCCGTCCTGCGACGCAGCGCTGCTGGATCCCGCTCAGGGCGACGTAACGACGGTCTTCACCTGCACCCCGGAGGGCTGCTCAGACTTGGACGGAGACTCCTTCACGACCCAGGTGATCTGGGTCCTGAACGGCGAGGACTTGCCCTCGTCGACAACGGATGTCATCACCGGAACAGCGATCGGCGCGTCCAAGGGCGACACCCTCCAGTGCAAGGTCTTCGGCGGCGACGGCGCTAGCGAGGGCAGCTCGGTAAAGTCGGTCACCGTGACCCTTGGCAACGCCCCCCCAATGGCCACCTCCGCTGTGGTGAACCCTCTCCAGGTTCTGGAAGGGGATCTTGTGACCTGCACCCCGTCGGGATGGCAAGACCCTGACGGCGATCCGGAGGACTACCTCTATGAGTGGACGGTGAACGACGTCGTGGTGGAGGGACAGGCAGGCCCCACCCTCTCCGGGGCTTTCTTTGACAAGGGCGACATAATCACCTGCGCGGTCATTCCATTTGACGGGACCGACGAAGGAACCCCGATCGAATCCAAGGTCAACGCGCTGGGCGTGGACACAGCACCCTCGCTCACAGCGGCCACGGTCACACCGGAGACCGGGTCCAAGGCGGACGTCTTCACCTGCGCGGCTGAGGGCTGGGTCGATCCGGACCCAGCGGACCACCCCGACTTATGGGAGACCCCGGACCCCATGGACGTGGGGCCGCCTGGATATCTCTACGCATGGAAGGTGGACGGTCAGGTGATCATCGACGCGCTCACCACCACCTGGCAGCCCATGGCCGCTGTGAAGGGAGACACGATCTCCTGTTCGGTGATCCCCTACGACGGAGAAACGGCTGGCGACTCGGTGGAGAGCCCGGGGATCTTCCTCCTCAACGCGCCGCCGTCGGTGGCGTCCGTCGTAATCGACCCGGACCAGGGCGGCAAGAACGAGGTCTTCACCTGCGTACCCGACGGGTATACGGATCTGGACGACGGGGATCCGGAGATCTACGTGTTTGAGTGGTTCGTGAATGACCAGGTCGTCGCGGGACAGGAGCTGTCCACCCTGGACGGAGCGGCCGCGGGCCTGGACCAGGAGGACATGATCGCGTGCTCGGTGACTCCCTTTGACGGCGAGGCCTGGGGCGACCCCGTCAGCAGCGCGGCCCTGGAGATCACCAACAGCCTCCCATCCATAACCGACGTCACGATCCAGCCCCCGAGTCCCGTCACCGCTGACGATCTGATCTGCACCCCTGCTGGCTGGCAGGATCTGGACGGCGATCCCGAGAGCTACCAGTTCCAGTGGTCGGTCAACCAGGCCCTCCTGGGGAGCCAGACCACGGACACCCTCTCCTACACCCTGACCCAGAAGGGCGACGACGTGGTCTGCGTGGTCACGCCTTTCGACGGCGTGAACGAGGGCTTCGTGAAGTCCTCCCCCGTGGTCACCATCGGCAACACCCCGCCGCCGCCACCCGACGTCATCGTCGTCCCCGACATGCCGACCCTGGGCCAGGATCTTATCTGCACGGTGGATCCCCTGCCAGTGGACCCCGACGGGGACGAGGTGACCCTGGAGTACGCCTGGTTCCTGAACGGCGCAGAAATTCCCGACGAGGACATCGAGACCCTGGGCGGCGACGTCGCTGACTCCTGCGACGTGTTGCGCTGC
>CAYOTU010000397.1:0-3809 GCA_964406905.1 uncultured Myxococcales bacterium
GAACTGTGAGCGCTTCCTCTACGAGGACAACCCCTCCTGGGGGCCGGTCTGGGTGACCAACGTTCGGTCAAAGGACGACGTCGGAGAGCTGCTTCGCGTCGCGGGGCTCATGGAGCTAGCGTCCCTGCACGCACCCTCGCCCGGCGTACGGGCGGCCTGCGCCGAGACTCTGGAGCTCTTGCGGGGGTTCACCGCGGACATCACGGATCACGGCTACTACATCCGCACCAAGGACGAGGAGGGTGCCCCCTTCGTGTTCAGTCAGAAGGAGAAGCCCGAGGGCATGAAGATCTCCACGGACCTCGACAACTATGTCACCTTTGATCCCTTCTTCCCCGGGGCCGAGTGCAACGCGAAGCGGTCCTGTGACTGGATCGGTCACCAGGACGGGGCCCTCAACGACTGCGGGGACGGCGGCCCCAACATGTTCGAGCGCGTGAGCCTGGAGAACAACTACCCCAACGTGAACTTCTTCAGGGCCTACCACATGGCCCATCTCCTCCAGGCCTTGCTCCACGGGGACGCGGCGGGGGCCCGGGCCCTCCTGGACGGCTTGGTGCGCCGGATGGACGAGGACTGGGACTACGACATTTCGAACCTCTCGGTGAGCCGGGACAACTGGAACCGGGACCTGGCGGTGAGCCTCGTACGCGGGGCAAGCCTGGGGCTGCCCTTGACCCACGAGGAGGTGCGGCTGGTCCATAGGCACTACGCCCGCGCGGCGGAGCGCCTCGGGGGCTGGCCGAGCTGGGATCTCTGGGCTGACGGGATCCCGGACGGCGTCCACGACTACAAGCCCCCCAACCACGGCCCCGGCGAGGGCGGCGAGGAGGAGTACTGGCCCCGGGTCCCCGACCTGGCCGCGATGATGGAGTATTGCGCGTCCCCCTTCCGCAACCCCGCGGGCGCTCCCCTGGTGGATTGTGAGGTCCTGCTAGAGAACTGAGACGTCTTGGAAACTGTGGGAGGGCCGTGTCGGCCCGATGGACTCCCTTGCTTGTGGGAGGGCCGTATCTGCCCGATGACCTATTTCTCCAGCGGGAGAGCTTCGACTTGTGAGAAGAATCTCTCCGAGCTTGGACAAACGTTGCGAATGTGAGCGAGGTGCGGGAGCGCGTCTTGGGACATCTTCTCCCACTTGTTAGGCTTCTTGCGAAGACGTGCCCCCGGGGTCTGCGGGGGATTCAGGTGTGGGCTTGCCGTCCTGAGAGCTGGCTCAGGGTCCATGTCTTCTGGAGCAAGGAGATTCCTGTCATATGCAGCAAGGAGCCAGCTCTCCAAGGCGCGGACCATGACCGCGAGGATGTGGTTCTCATCCCGTTCTTGAGCGCCAGGCCAGAGCCATTCGTTCAAGGCCGCTTCGACGAAGTCGGCGCGCTTGGCAGGGGTCCATGGCTTCTTCGGCAGTGCTACCTTTACGTGAGGCTTGTATTCGTCGAGCACGTCCCCGTCCAGGTGGACGACGAGTGCATCCAGCGGTGCCCGTCCGGCGAAGAGGGGCTGAAAGATGCTGAGCCGACGAGCATCGGGGGGGTGTGCGATGCACCACTGATGTACTCGTGACCAGCTCCCGTCGCCGTGCTTCCCGGAGGTGGCGTCCAGCTCGGGTTGAATGTGCCTGAAAGAAAGCGCACCTTCGAAGCCGTGGTCCCGAAGAGTCTGCTCGATGGAGAGCTGCAGGAAGTCCAGGTCGGTGACCCCTTCAGCGACAAGACCAATGACGAGCGAGTGACTATCCATGGGCTCAGCCGAGCGCGTCCTGGATTGCGTTGTCCAGCCAGAGCTGCGAGAGGTTGCGTCCCTGCTTGGCCTCGATCCACTGCTCCTTGGTCATTCCCTCGGGCGGTATGAGCGGTGTGATGGTGGTGGCACCGCGGCGTTTTACCTTGTCTCTCGAGACAACGAAGACCTTCTGGCCCGGATCGAAGAGGTCCAGTGCGTCGAGGGCTGTAGGGTTGTGGCTGGTGAGGAAGACCTGTTGCGTGCGAGGGGAGAGGTCATCGTCACGGTCGTGACGACCGATTGTGTTTACGATGTGCTCAACCAGCCGCCGTACCAGCCGCGGGTTTAGCGTGCCGTCCACGTTATCCAGCGCGAAGATCCGCGGCGCCTCCTGGTGGGCGAGTAGGGTGGCGACGAAGATCAGGTACAGGGTCCCCTCGCTGGCGTCGAACGCGGAGAGGTAGTTTCGACCAGTCTTCATGAACTCGTCACGGATGTAGACGATTCTCGGCATTGAGGGGACGTTGGACGGGACGATGTCTGGATCATATGTACCCGTCTTTACTTGGTTCGCCCAGCCGGGTTCCCATATGATCTTCAGGAGCTCATCGACGGCTTCCCACTTCCTGTCATCTCTTCGGATCCCCAACAAGACTTCCCGAAGCGCCTCTGCGAGACGGCCACCAGTGAGCCCTAGGGGACCGGTCTTTCCGTCCCTGGGGTCTGTGGCGACGCCCCGCATCACCGCAGTCTGTGGCGTGAAGATCCGGTAGCTCCGTAGCGCGGCCAGGGCCTGACGGGTATCGTCTTTCGCATCCACCAAGGATGAGAGCTGCGGCCAGAGTCCAGCGTGCTTCTCCAAGGGGAAGCCATGCTGTTTTTCCAGGCCCAGGGTTGGCCTGTGGATCCGGAGCCCACGGTTGCTTCGTCCTACCAGGAGTCGCTTCTCTTCGTGGATGCTCTCCGTGTGGAATTCCAGGTGCTTACGCTTCTCTCCCGCCCTGAGCGACAGCCTGTATTTTGCTTCGCCGCTGCTGACCTCGAGGGTGAAGTTCTTGGGCACGGTCCGGTTCTTGAAGGTCGCTTTGAAGAGGCGGGGCAAAGACTGGCGCACACCACGGAAGTCTAGGTCAGTCGCGGTCACGCCGCTGCTCAGGGCAGCGCTGACCACGCCCAGGGCCTCCAGGACGTTGGATTTCCCCGCACCGTTCGCACCGATGAAGATGTTCACCCGGCCGAACCTCAACTCCGCGTCGACGATGGATTTGAAATTCGTGATCTTCATTCGATCAATCATGGTGCGTCACGCGCTGCGTCCTCAAACAATTCGCTTGAAGCAACTATAGGGCCTCTCCCAGAGGGAGTCCAATTATCGTTGACATGATCAACGAGCGATCAGGCGCCGCTCCCCGGCCTCGAAGTCCAGGATCAGGGCCTGGCCGTCGTGCTCGATGCGGAGGGTCCGGTCGCCTCTCAGTTGGTGGGCCTGGGCGTTGTCGAAGCGGTCGTAGGGGCCTAGATCTGCGTCCGCGCCGTCGATGGTCATGGGTCCTTCCCAGGCGACCTGGACCGGGCCGCGGGAGGGGGAGGCGAAGGTGAGGATCCCGTCCTCGATGCCGATGTCCGCGGCGAGGATGGCTGTGGCGAAGTCGTCGAAGGTGCCGTCCAGGACCATGGCGGCCTTGGCCCGGATCTCCGGATCCGCCGCGAAGTCCGCGAGATTGAGCAACGCGGGCATGTCCTCGTTGAAGTAGACGTTGGAGTGCCACTCGGAGAAGCCGAACCGGGCCCGCAGATCCAGCCAGCGATGGACCAGGGGCGTGGCGTGGGCTGCGTGCTCTGTGCCGGTCATGCCGTTGTTGGGGAAAACGAAGTCCGGGAACATCTCGCCCGCCAGGAGCTCGCTGGAGTGGTACAGGGCCTGGTGGTTCTCGGTCCAGTAGCACATCTTGTCTTCGCCGGGCTCGTCCACCCAGTATTTGAAGTTCTTGACCGTGTCTTCGAGGCCCTGGCGGAGGGGGGCCGGGAGCGCTTCATGTGGCTCTCGGTGCTGACTCTCTTCCTGGGTAGCGTCGTGGCCCTGCACC
>CAYOTU010000398.1:0-3777 GCA_964406905.1 uncultured Myxococcales bacterium
AGTGCGTCCTCCGTCCCCGAGCACCGCCCCGTCCCCGAGCACCGTCACTAAATATCGATCCGATTGCCCTCGCTACGGAGTTAATGTGGGAACACCCTCTAAGTTCCAGGCCCCTACAGACGACCGCCCATGAGTAAGGTCATAATTGCCTTCTGGCCGTGGAGGCGGTTCTCAGCCTGGTCAAAGATCACGGACTGCGGCCCGTCGATGACTGAGTCCACCACTTCCTGGTCCCGGTCAGCGGGGAGGCAGTGCATGTAGATGCCTTCCTTGTCAGCGAGGGCCATCTGCTTCTCAGTGGTCTTCCAGTCGGTGTTGGCCTCGAACCTGGCGCGAGCGTCTTCGTGGTCGGCTTCCTTGATCGTCTTTCCTGACCCGTCCACGTAGTTGAAGCAGGTCGAGGTGCCCCAGGCCTTCGGGTAGACCACATGCGCCCCTTTGAAGCCTTCGTCGAAGTCGTTTGTGATCCGGAACGACCCGCCGGTCTGGGCAGCGAAGGCCTTGGAATGCTCTATGATTTCAGGATCGAGTTCAAAGCCCTCGGGGTGGGCCAGGGTGACGTTCATGCCCATCTTCGCAGCGGCCAAGACCGCTGACTGCGGTACGGCCCGGGGTTTCTCAAAGCTGCCAGAGTAGGCCCAGGACATGGTGAAGTTGACGCCCTTGAAGCCGCCGAATTTTTCCTTGACCGTGATCATGTCCGCCAGGGACTGGCAGGGGTGGTACTTGTCGCACTCCATGTTAATGATGGGTACGTCCGAGTACTCTGCGAACTCCTTCATTGTCGCGTTGGCGAAGCCATAGATCCAGTGTGCGGGGGGCCCGTACATGCGAATGCTCATCGCGTCACCAACTCGGCTGAGCATGCTGGCGACGTCGCAGATCCGCTCGGTTTTGTAGGGGACCTCGTAGCCCTTCCGCGCCGGCGTGTAGGTCTTGCCCGGCTCCAGCTCGATGTAGTTGCCGCCGAGCTGCTGGATCCCCGCGGCGAAGGTGCTGCGGGTCCGGAGGGACTGGTTGAAGAACATCGAGAAGAGGGTCCGCCCGGCCAGGATTCCCCGGGTATCTTCGCCTGTGGCGAACTTGCGCTTCAGATCCAGCGCCAGGTTAATCAGGCTCTCCCACTCTTCCTTGGAATAATCCAGCTCCGCGTCGATCCAGTCGCGCCCACGAAATTTGTTAGTCCGCATGGTGTCTACTCCTTTCCTTTGTCATTCGGACGGCGACAATTACGCCCGAAGCGATCCTCTGTCAACCTGAATTGTCTTCCTGTGGGATGTGGCTCCGGACTCAGAGTCCGATCTCTTCTGCGACCTCACGCATAGCGTTCACAGAGAGTTCCAGGAACTCGGGGAGGGGGATGCCGATGTCCTCGCAGAGCATCACCTTCGAGCGATCTACCCCGGCAGCGAAGCGCGGCTCCTTCATCCGTTTGCGGACAGACTTTATCTTGATGTCCGCTATCTTCTTCGAGGGATAGACCAGGGTGGTGGCCACCACGAGCCCCGTGGTGGTCTCCGCTGCGAGGAGGGCCTTGTCGAAGAGGGTCTCTACCGGGACGCCCAGTACGTCGCCGTTATGTGCCAGGATAGCGGTCAGGCCCTCGTCCGGGAATCCCTCTGCCCGTAGGATCTCCACGGTGCGGATTCCGTGGCGGGTCATGTCTCCGTCGATGATATCCAGGTCCAGGTCGTGGAAGAGCCCCGTGATTCCCCACAGGTGTTCATCCTCCCCGAACCGACGGGCGAGCGCGCACATGATCGCCTCCGACGCGATGCAGTGCCTCACAAGGTTGGTGGTCGTCAGGTGAGTCTTCAGGAAAATAAGGGCCTCTTCACGTGCTGGAATCCACATTTATGCGCACCTCTTCTGGTCAATCAATCACGACAAGGCTACCATGATATCCGGTGAGGAATCCAGGGCCTGAAATAACGCTGGAATAATCTCGGACGTTCGAATATATTTATATTGAATGGAATCCGGGACCGGCCGTCGGGCAACCCGTGCCCGAGACCAGGAGGTGGACGATGAGGCGTTCTTTCGTACTGTTTTTCGCTGTCTTTTTGATGTTGGTCCCAGAGGTTTCAGCCCGAGCTGAGACAACTACAGACGCGCGGAGGCGACCCTCGGCGAGCCGCTCCCGGAGCATGGGCTCCCGCACCAGGACCTCTCGGCCCTCGGCGAGCCGCTCCTCCCGGAGCAGAGCCACCAGCAAACGGAGCTCCTCCAGGAAGAAGAGCAAGGCCAGCAGTTCGAAGCGCTCGTCCCGCTCCCGTCCTTCGATTCGGCCTTCGACGCGAACCCGGTCGCCAAGAGCGTCCAGGTCCAAGGCACGGACGAGCCGCCCCCAGACCCAGACCTCCAGGTCGAAAGCCCGGACGAGCCGAACCCGGAACCCGACCTCCAGATCTAAGTCCCGGACGAGCCGTACCCGGATCCCGACCTCCAGATCCAAGGCCCTGCCCCGGTCTCGTCGCTCGGATGGCTCCCGGAAGGCGCAGCCCTCCACACGGAATCTGGATCGGGTGACCCCGGCCCTGGATCGCTCCCACCACGGCGTCCGGAAGAATCCCCTGGGCAGGGTTGGTGCGCAGCCGCAGCGCGGTGCCTTGGGTCGGTCTCGCGGCCAGGACCGTCCCAGCGGCGCTGCTGAACGCGGAGGCAACGGTGTGAAGGGGACAAAGCACCCCAATGGCAAGGTCCCCGGCATGAAGGGCAGCATGCCGAGCCATGGCAAGAAGGGCAGCGCCTGGTACAACAAGCACTACGGCAAGAACAAGCCCCTCTACGCAGCCCACCATGGACATCACCCGAAGCACTACCGGCCGGGCTACGGCTGGTACCACTACAATCACGGGCGCTACTATCCGGTCCGGCGCAACCACTACTGGGGCTGGTGGTACCACCGCTACCGTCCAGCGCCGGTCTGGTATTGGTGGAACCCCGTAGTCCTCCCCTGGCACCGGTACTACTACGTCTACTACGGGCCGAATCCCTGGTGGCTCGGCTACCCGGTGATCGTGTACGAAGAGACGGTTATCGTCGCTGAGCCCGAGTACGAGGAAGAGATCATCGAGTGGTACGAGGCCCCCGCTGAGAGTGCCTTGGAGGATTACTCCGAGTTCGACTCCCCGGATGCGGTCTGGGACGAAGGGTACTCGGAGTGGATCGAGGTCGAGGACGGACAGGGCTTCGCTGATGGCGATGATGGCTGGGAGGTCGTTGAGGAAGAGGATGGCTGGTACGACCCGGAGACCGGTCAGGTTTACGACGAGCTGCCCGCGGACGCGGTGGAAGCCGACTTCGTTCCGGAAGACTCAGTCCCGGAGGCCATAGCGGTCGGCGCTGGCTACTTCGATGACAACATGGAGGCCCGGATCGTGGACCTCATCAACCAGGAACGGGCCGCTCAGGGCCTCCAGTCTCTGGACACGGACCCGCGGCTGGTCAACGCGGCTCGGCAGCACTCCAAGGAGATGAACGACCTCAAGTACTTCTCTCACCAGTCACCCAACGAGGAGTTCGGTACCCTCTCCCGCCGCCTCGGCAAGGCCGGGATGAAGCGCTACGGCTGGGCGGGCGAGAACATCGCCATGTCCACTTCGGCCACAGCGGAGGACTTCGTGAAGATGTGGATGGACAGCCCGGGCCACCGTGAGAACATTCAGCGGGCCCAGTTCCGCCACACGGGTCTCGGCGTCTACAGCGACGGCGAGAAGTTCTACGCCACCCAGGTGTTCAGCTCAGCCAAGTAATTCCCGCGAGCATTCGGGGCTG
>CAYOTU010000399.1:0-3771 GCA_964406905.1 uncultured Myxococcales bacterium
GCCATGCCGTCCCGCGCCTCCTTCAAGGTCCCGGAGATCGCGTCGATGTAGTTCATCACGGTGACGATCTTCCGCAGGCCGTCCGCGTCCGAGCGGATCGTGTGGGAGAAGCTGTCCTGGACCGCGTGGAGTGCGCGGCCCACATGGTAGGAGGGCCCGTACACCGGGACCCGCTGGGGGCCGTAGAAGTCCAGGTACACCTCCGCGTGGACGATGGGATCGGCTCCAGGGCCGATCTGGGCCGCGGCCGCGGCCACCTGGTTCCGGATCACCTGGAGGGTCCCCGAGAGCGCTGCCTCGTTCCCCTCGGCCCAGTCGTCGCCCGGGCCCCGGGTGCAATGCGCGTAGTTGGCCTCGGGCGCGGGGTTGCCGTGGAGCTCCCGCAGGTGGTGGAGGTTGGTGACGCTGTGCCCCTCGGTGTCCGGCGCGCGCACCCCCACCAGCGCGGAGACCAGGAGGAAGCGTTGGAGGTCGGTGAGTTCGTCATCTGCCTCCACCAGCGCGAGGGGAATCTCCTGCATCATCGCGCGGAGGACCTTGCTGTCCGGGATCTCGATGCCTCCCTCCTGGATCTTGCCCTCCCGGAGGACCTCAATGAGGGACACGAGGGAGCGGCCTGTAATCCGCTCGTGGCAGGCCTCGGAGAAGCCGGTGCCCACGGTGTAGGCCCAGGCGGGCACCGGCGCGACAAGGAGGATGGCCGCGGAGATCGCCAGGAGCTGTCTCTTCATGGCATCCACTCCAGGGTCAGGACCGTGCGGTATTGGACATAGACCAGGGGGATCCCGCTGAGCACCGGCGCGACCACGTCGAAGGTCAGGGGATCCAAGCCGATGGTCAGGTGGTCGCCGACGCGCCACCGCAGGCCCACGGGGCGGATCTCCAGGAAGATTCCGACCTCGCCCGCATCGTCCAGCATCGTATCGTAGAGGAGGAACGAGGGCCCCAGGGCCAAGCTGGTGCGCACGAGGCCGCCTCCGTAGTTGAGCTCCCCTCCCAACGCGATGTTCAGCGCGCCCGGGACCAGCTCCCGCCTATACTCGGTGGTCCTCCAGATGTTGTGCTCCACCTGAAAGAAGGCCCCCAGCAGTACCCATCGAACCCCGGCCCTGAGGCCGTAGCCGAAGGAGGGGGCCAGCATGGAGCGGTCCACCATATCCGCGAAGAGGGAGCTGTGGAGCTCCATGGCCAGCACCACCTCCCTCCGGTCCGGCCGCGCGGCCCGGGCCGGCCCCGCAGGAACCAGGCACAGGAGGAGGAGCAGCAGAGGGATCCGCTGAATCAGGGCTTCACGCGGCCGCCGCAGCGGGGTACCCTGGCGGCCTTGCTCATCTCGAGGAGCCCCCATGTCCCGCACCATCACTATCCTGCTCATCGCGTCCCTCCTCTCCCTCCCCGCCGCGGCCTCGGAGCTCCCGGACGGGCGCTCGATCCGCGTGGAGCCCGCGGTGGAGATTCCCGCGGTGCTCCTGGGCGTGCTCCTGTGGTCCACCCCGATGCTCATCGAAGATGAGCTCCCCAACGACTCCCTGGGCCGCACCTTTGACCGCAGCAAGATCAACCCCCTGGACCGCGCGCTGATCGGCTCGCCCATGAAGGGCGCGCGGCTCACCTCGGACATCCTCTCCGTCGCCGCGCCGGTGCTCGTGTTCTCCGGCGCCCTGGTCCAGCTCGTCAACAAGGACTGGGAGCCGGTGATCGAGGACGCGGTGATCATCCTGGAGGCCATGGTCCTCACCGGGATCACCAACCAGTTGGTGCGCCACGCGTTTGAGCGCCCGCGTCCATACATGTACCTGGACAGCCACCAAGGGGTGCGCTTCGACGACGCGGAGGACATCCACTCCTTCTTCTCGGGCCACACGGCCACCGCGTTCGCCGCGGTGACCTCCTTCGCCATGCTGTCAACGTACCGGCGTCCGGGCGCGGTCACCACCGGCCTCGCCTGGGGCCTGGGCATGGGAATGGGCGCGGGCATGGCCGCGTTCCGGGTCCTGGCCCGGGACCACCACCTCACCGATGTCGTGGTGGGGGCCGCGGTGGGGACCGCGTTCGGGCTCCTCATACCCTGGCTCCATGTGAAAGGCGAGGCCATGGGCGTGTCAGACCTCCACCCCGTGCTGGGGCCCCGCCACCTGGGGGTCGGGCTCCGTTTCTGACTGCGGTGTCAGGCCTGGGAACGTTCACCGAAAGGGCCCGGGCCGCTCCACCATCCGGGACGCGACGGAGATGGCGAACTTCACAGCGTCGAAGGGATCCCCAAGGGCAACGAGGTAGCAGAGGAACGCTGCAGCGAAGGCGTCGTGTGCCCAAACTCGATCCACCTGAAATTACACCAGTTTCGAGGGTAGCCATTCGCCGCCCGGGGCCCCACACAGAGGCTCAGGAAGATGGCTCACGCCCAACATCAGACCCTTGCCTCCACGCCACCCTGGCGCGATTCTCGTTTCATGAAACCAGACTTCGCACCTCTCCGGTTCCTCCTGCTCGTCTTCGCCGGCTGGGTTAACCGCGAGCAGCAGGCGGCCATCGACTACCTTCGGGAGGAGAACGCCGTCCTGCGTGAGCAGCTCGGAGGCCGACACATCCGGTTCACCGACGCCCAGCGGCGGCGCCTGGCCGTAAGAGGGAGGGCACTCGGCCGAAAGCTCCTCGGCAGCGTCGCCGGCATCGTCACGCCGGACACTATCCTGCGCTGGTACCGCGAGCTCATCGCCAAGAAATACGACGGAACAGCGAAGCGAGGCCCAGGTCGTCCGAAGACAAAACGTGACATCGCCGAACTCGTGCTGTGGATGGCGAAAGACAACCCGCGCTGGGGCTACACACGAATCCGTGGCGCCCTGTTCGAGCTCGGTCATGACATCGGCAGGAACACCATCAAACGTATCCTGCTCGAGCACGGGCTCGAACCGGCGCCGGAGCGGGGCAAACAAATGCCCTGGTCCACCTTCCTCAAAGCGCACTGGGAAGGGATCGCTGCGGCGTACTTCCTGACGGTGGAGGTGATGACCCTGTTCGGGCTTGTCCGCCACTGGGTGTTCTTTGTGATCAAGCTCGAGACAAGGAAGGTTGAGATCGCAGGGATCAAGGCCGACCCGCACGGCGAGTGGATGATGCAGGTCGGGCGGAACCTGACCGACGCCGTCGACGGCTTCCTCCGAGACACCCGATACCTGATCTTGGACCGAGACCCGTTGTACACAGGCGCGTTTCGTCAACTGTTGAAGGACAGTGGCTGCAAAGTCGTGCGGCTGCCGGCGCGATCTCCGAACTTGAACGCGTACGCCGAGCGCTTCGTGCTCTCCATCAAGTCCGAGTGCCTCAGCCGCATCGTCCCTCTCGGCGAGAACCACCTCCGTCACGCTGTCATGGAGTACGTCGATCACTATCACGGAGAGAGGACACATCAACGCCTCGGGAACCACCACATCGAACCCGAGAGCATCGACGTCGCAGCTGGCAGCGGGCCCGTACTGCGGCGTCAGCGTCTTGGTGGACTGCTCAACTTCTACTACCGGGATGCAGCCTGAGCATCTCTTGAAGCTCCCGACCCGATCAGCCAGCTCGTCCATCCGGGCGAAGGCCTCGGTGTGTGTTATCGCTGACGTCATGACAGGCAGAGCCCGTCCTGGAACAAGTGCACGCCGTCCGGCGAGTTGATTTGGTAGAGGTCGTTGATTGTGATCGGGGAGGATCGGGCCCACTGCTGCGTAGGACCCATCGTCATCAGCGCCTCGGAAAGGCTCGACCGAGTTTTGGCACAGGACG
>CAYOTU010000400.1:0-3184 GCA_964406905.1 uncultured Myxococcales bacterium
AGCCGGCAACGAACCCTGAGGTCCATGCCCCTACTAGTCGTTTGGCGGGATGCTGGGGCAGACTTCGGGTTCGCCGGAGTCGGGGTTGATCAGGATGATCTCGTCCCCGGGGCAGGCGATCTGGAAGTTGGTCCCGAGGACCTGCTGCTCCACCCAGCCGATCCACTGGTCGGCCTGGCGGATCAGGGTGTCGCCGTGCCCGCCTTCAGGATCGAAGCAGTGGGTAGCGTTGACACCGTCAGCTTCGAATTTGTCCAGCACGCACTGGAACCGATCGGGCCAGAGCGTGGTGTCCTTTCCGCCATATACAAGCAGGACCGGCACCTTGGACGCCGCGCCCGAGATAACAGGTCGGTCACCCTTGTAGTAGCTCATCCATTTCTCGCAGAGGGCCTTGACGTCGTCCTCTCCCTTACAGGGGACTCCGACTCCGGCCTGTAGGTAGACAGCGTCGACGAACGCTGGATCAAAGAGGTCGGTGATGGTGGTCCCCAGGGCCTCGAGGCCGGGGTAGGAGCCGGTCCAGCAGGCCTCGTCGACCCACGTTTTGATAGCCTCCCGCTTTTCGGGGAGGAAGGGGGCCAGGCCCGCCACGGGCCCATCGAACAGAACGCTGTGGGTGTAGTGGTACCAGACTGAGATAGCGTTGACCGACGGTACGTCCGCGATGGGATAATCCTCAGCGAGGACGAAGAGGCCGCCCCAACTCCGCTGGCTGACCCAGAGGGGTGCGAAGGCCACCACCGCCGCGATAGTGCCGTCCACGCCGTACTCCTCGGATAGGGCTAACGCACTCAGCGCGGTGTGGCCGCCCTGGGAGTGGCCGAGGAGTACGATCTTGTCCGAGAGCCGGTCCGGGATCAGCTTGCGGAGCGCGCGCACACCATCGAGGGTGGACGGGGCGACGTCAGCGGCAGACGCGTAGACGCTGGGCGGGTTGCCTTCCGCTCCGTAGTTCGCGTAGCCGGCCAGGTCCGGGGCGATCACGGGGAGACCTCTGCCAACCAGAGGATAGACCTGTGCGATGAAGTCGTCACGGACCCAAGCAGCGGCCGGGTCGTCCAGGGAAGGCGCGCATTTGGCCGCCTGACCACGGCTGCCGTGGGACGCTACCACCAGGGGCAGGAGGCCGTCGGGCGGGCTCTGAGGTAGGAAGACCAGCGCACTGGAGTAGCCGGGCGCTCCGTTGCCACGCTCGGTGCGGTAGAGTACACGGTAGACAGCGGCGCCGCTCACCACGAGGTCGCCAGCGTAGCCAATGGCCTCCAATTCGCCCCGGATGTCGTCGACTGACAGGTCTCCGTCAGGCGCGCATTTGAGGATCGCTCCCTTGTCCTCGCCGAGCTCGCCCGGATCTCCGTAGATTGCAGTGATCTCGTCGGGGCAGTCGATCCCCAGGGTCACCGGGCCCGTGCCCAGGACGTCATTCCCCGGCGCAGTGTCTTCACCGGGGGTTACGGTCTCCTGCGATCCGGTGTCCGCACCGCCCTCGCCCCCGCCGCTTGAACAGGCAGCCACCAAAACCAGGGCAGTGGCCAGCGCAAAAAATCCCATGAGTCGTCGCATCGGTGTTTCCTCCGTCCGTATTGAGGCCGATTTCGTAGCATATCCAACGCACGAAGAAAACAGGAATGATCCGCTTCCTTCGTTGACACCCTGAACTTCTCTCCAGATACTTCACCCCATGGGAGAAGACACCATACCCGTGGTCCTGATTACCGGCGCGTCACGGCGCCTGGGCCGTGTTGCGGCTGAGACCTTTGCACGGCGGGGATACGATGTGGTGGCCCATCACAGGACCAAAGCGGTGCTGCCCGAGGAGACCGCGGCCGCTGTGCAGGCCCTGGGCCGGCGCTGCTGGACCCTGGATGCGGATCTGGCTGATCCGGCCGCGGTGGCCGCGTTGATGGACCGCGCCCGGACCCTGGCCGGACGCGTGGACGCGCTTGTGAACAACGCGTCGGTCTTTGAACTCGCCCGACTCACCGGCACAGAGGAAGGGCAGCTCGACCGGATCTTGGACATCAACCTGCGCGCGCCGCTGCTCCTCATGCGGGACTTCGCGCACTGCACGGACCGAGGCCTGGTGATCAACCTCCTGGACACGCGAATAGAGAGCCTGGACTGGACCCACTTCGCGTACACCCTCTCGAAACAGGCTCTGGCCGCTGCGACCCGTATGGCCGCGCTGGAGTTGGCGCCGGGGATCCGGGTCAACGGCCTTGCGCCTGGTCCGGTGATGCGGCCGGCGGACAAGGGCGATGATCCTGGATACCTGGCCCGCCGGCTGGCCGAGACCCCCCTCGGACGAAGCGGAGGACCCGGTGATGTAGCGGCCGCGTTGGGCTGGCTCATTGACGCGGATTTTGTCACCGGTCAGGTGCTGTACGTGGACGCGGGGCAGCATTTGGACCCCTACAAGCGGGGCCCGGGGAATGGATGTCGGAGCAGCAAATGAGACGTTTTGTCATGTGCGGGGGCTTCTCCGCGCCGATACGGGACGAGGCCCGCGCAGACATTCTTCTCGTCGTATTCGACGAGTACGTGTCCATCTACGCGGCCAACAACATCGCCCGGGGGATCCGGAACCTCTCCCGCCACGCCTCGTCGACGCGTTGTCGCTTTGAAATCGTACCCCTACCGCTTACAATAGTTTAGAAATCCTGGTCAGAGGTACGTCCATGAGATACCTGTCGATCGTAGCCGCTCTCGTCATGCTGCTCCTCGCCTCGGGGCATGCTGAAGCAGAATGCGTGATCGGCGTCCAGATCGCTGACTCTTGCTCAGGCTTCACCTTCGCTGGATGCTGCACCGCGGACAACATGGTCCACTGGTGCGAGAACGATGTAGTCTGCGAGTTGGACTGCGCCCCGCACACCATTCCTACCTGCGGGTGGCTGTTGGATCAGGGATTCTACGATTGCGGCCAGGCCCCGGGGCCGGACCCTTCCTGTGTGAACTCCTACTCGTGCTTGAACGGAGGATGTCTCTCGACCGACACGAGCGGGTGTTGCGGCTGCGGTTGCGAAGCCTGCGTTTGCGATTTGGACTCGTCCTGCTGTGAGATCAAGTGGGATTCAGTGTGCGTCAACGCGTGCAAGATCGACTGCGACGGCTGCGGTTCCCTGGACGGCTGTCAGGCATCCAACAGCGCTGGCTGTGACGACTGCTCGTGCGAGGCCTG
>CAYOTU010000400.1:3194-3767 GCA_964406905.1 uncultured Myxococcales bacterium
ACCTCTGTACACAGGAGTGTGTGGACGACTGCGGAGGCGAGTGCGCGCCCTGTGTGCCCGACTGCGCCAGCAAGGACTGCGGAGACGATGGCTGCGGCGACACTTGCGGCTTATGCCCGGAAGGCTGGCCCTGCCAGGACGGGATCTGTGTATGTACTCCGGATTGCGTGGGCAAGGAGTGCGGTGACGACGGCTGCGGCACTTCCTGCGGCGAATGCCCTGCGGATTACTCCTGCGACCCCGCTGGACAATGTTACTATAATTGCACCCCGGACTGCGCGGGCCAGCAATGCGGAGACGATGGCTGCGGCGGTTCCTGCGGCGAATGCGCGCCCAACTGGTTTTGCAACGAGCATGACCTCTGCGAGGAGCAATGCCTACCCGACTGCACGGACAAGGAGTGCGGTGACGACGGCTGTGGCGGCTCCTGCGGTGAGTGCATCCATCCCTGCACGGGCTCGCCGAAGCCGGCCCTATGCGTCGCTTTTCAGTGTGACTACTCGGGCATCTGTTGTCCGGAGTGCGCTGAAAAAGAATACGGTGACGACGGCTGCGGCGGCTCTTGCGGGGAGT
>CAYOTU010000401.1:0-3763 GCA_964406905.1 uncultured Myxococcales bacterium
GACCAGGAGGTACAGCAGGTAGACCACCACACCGCCCGCGCCTATGAAGCCCAGGATCTTCAGCGTTTTGCCGCTACCGCCCACCAGCTTGTCCAGGGCCGCTTCGGTCTCCCGGTCCGCACCGAAGGCCAGGATCGCGGCCGCTGCCTTCCGCAGGGGCGTGACGTAGAGGAGCACTGCCTGCCCCTGGTCCGTCTGCCCCGTGGCCACGAGCTGCTCGTCGTTGTAGCCGCCCTTATCGAAACGGCTTGTTCTCACTGGCAGATCCAACGCTGCCCCGCCCCCGGGAACCAAGCGAAGACTGCCGGGCAGGATCTCCACCTTCACCGGGGTCCCAGCTTTTGAGCCGTCGATGTACGCTGTGCCGTCGAAGCGCGTGTCGTTCATGGAGATAGCATCTAAATCAAGTCGTCCAGACCCCGGTCCTTCAGCTCGTCCACCACGTCGCGAACCCGCTGACCCTGGCCCTTACGAAGGACGAGGACTGCATCCTTTGTCGCTGCCACCACACAGCCCTCGATCCCCACCAAAGCCACCAGGGGACCGTCGGGGCTACGGAACACATGGCAGGGATCCTCCCCGCTGCCCAGAATAACCGTCTCCGTTGCCTTGGCCTGACTCGCCAAGTCAGCGACAGTGTCCCAGGAGCCCACGTCGCTCCACCGGTATCTCGCCGGGAGAAGCGCCATCCCCCGGGCCTGCTCCATCAACGCAAAGTCCACGCTGGTGTTGGGCAGGGCCAGGAGCTGCTCCCGAAGGACCTCGGAGCAGGACGCGTCGGGAAAGGTAAGGGCCTCGGACATCCGCTTGACGATCTCCGGCCATCCTGGATTGACCCGGCGGATCTCCTCGATAATCCGGTCCTGGCGGAAGAAAAACATGCCGCTGTTCCAGTAAAACCGTCCATCTGAGAGGTACTCCGCCGCTGTGGCCCGATCAGGCTTTTCCACAAAACGATCAGCGAGGACAGCGCGGTTCCCCACGAAACTTTCCGATGCCTGGATATATCCGTAGCCGGTCTCCGGGCGGGTCGGGCGGATGCCCATGGTCACCAGATAACCCTCGTCCGCCAGGGCCAACGCATCTGCGAAGTCCTGGCGGAAGAGGTCCACGTCGGGGACCCAGTGATCCGCAGGAAGGATCGCTACGATCGCGTCGTCCCCGTTCAGCATGGACCGGGCCGTGGCCAGCATCACAGCGCCCAGGGTGTTACGCGCTATCGGCTCGACGAGGAGCTGGGTCTCCGGGAATCCCGGCATCACCTCCTCGACCAGAGGCACGAGGGCCTCCCCGAGAACCATGAAGACCTGGGACTGCCTGAGAGGCGGGGTCAGGCGCTCAATGGCCATGTTGACCAGGGGCTTGCCCCCCACCAGAGAGATGAAGGGCTTGGGTCGGTTCCGCCGACTTATGGGCCAGAAGCGCTCCCCCGCGCCCCCGGCCATCACCACGGCCAAGGTCCGATCGAGGACCCCCCTCACGTCATCGAATCCGGCCATGTCATGCCTCCCATGAGATCCAGCCCCGATTCCAGGCCATGACGAGGAGGCCGAGGACCAGGGTGTAAAGTCCGAACAGGTGGAACCGCCCCGAGCGCACAGCGCGCATGAGGACGGCCAAGGCCGCCAAGCCGACAAAGGCCGACGCGACGATCCCCGCGGCCAGCACCGGTGCAGCGGGGCCTCCGTCAGGAAGCCCATGGCGAAGCTGGAGCACGAGCGCTCCCAGAATAGCAGGGATCGACAGCAGGAACGAGTAGCGGGCCGCTGTCTCCCTGTCCAGGCCGATGACCAGCCCTGCCGCGATGGTCGAGCCCGACCGGCTGATCCCGCGAAAGAGACCGAGGACCTGCGCGCCGCCAACCAGCAGCGCGTCCTTCCAGCACATCCCGTGAGCACCCTTGTTCATCCGG
Organism: uncultured Myxococcales bacterium; assembly: GCA_964406905.1. Classification (GTDB taxonomy): domain Bacteria; phylum Myxococcota_A; class UBA9042; order CAIXZC01; family CAIXZC01; genus CAZNWW01. Next base: position 1,913 of record CAYOTU010000401.1, read on the forward strand.
CCCCGGTCCAGGGGTAACGACAGGTTGCGGCTGGCCAGGAGGATCACACCGTTGGCCATGAACATCCAGGCGACGAAATCCAGGTCAGCGGCCATGGCCTCCAGGTTGTCGCCCCAGCCCAAGCCGACAACAGCCGCGGGCAGGGTCCCCAGAATCACAAAGAAGGCCATGCGGGTGCCGGCCACCCCGGCGAGCCCCTCACGGAACCGCCCGGAAGCGATGAGTCGCAGGCTGTCTACGAGCCCGAGCAGGATGTCTACGATGTCCCGCCGGAAGTACGCCACCACCGCCACGAGGGTCCCGGCATGGAGGCTCACGTCCACCAGGGTCTGAGGTTCGTCCCAGCCGAAGAGCGCGCCCGCTACCCTCAAATGCCCTGAACTGCTCACGGGCAGGAACTCGGTCACCCCCTGGACCAGGGCCAGGAGCATCACCTCCGCGTAGCTCATTCCCCGGTCGTCGCTCGTCGCGAGGCGATGCCCATACGCTCGAAGGTCTCCGCCAGGGTTTCAGTGGCCATGGCCCGACATCGCCGGGTCCCCGCATCCAACAACTCGTCCAGGTCGCGCGGGCGATCCAGCCACTCGCGGGTGCGCTCCTGAATCGGGGCCAGATGCTCGATGATGTTGTCCGCCAGGACCTTCTTGCACTGGAAACAACCGAAGGCCGCGGTTGTGCAGCCCTCCCGGACCCAGGCCTGCTGCTCGTCGGTGGAGAAGTGACGGTGCAGGGTGAAGATGTTGCAGATGTCCGGGTTGCCCGGGTCCTTGAGGCGCTTGCGGCTCGGATCGGTGAACGCTGTCTTGAGTTTATCCCGGATCTCATCCTCCGAGTCCAAGAGGCCGATGTGGTTACCCAGGGATTTGGACATCTTGGCCTGACCGTCGAGGCCCATGATCCGGGCATCCCGGGCCACCAGCTCCTTCGGCTCCGGAAAGATCTCGCCGTAGCGGTTGTTGAACTTCCGGGCGATTACCCGGGCCATCTCTATGTGCTGAACCTGGTCCTCCCCTACTGGGACGACGGTGCCCTTGTACAGGAGGATGTCCGCCGCCTGTAGCACCGGGTAGGTGAGCAGGCCCGCGTTGACGTTCTTCTGATGGATCTTCGCCTTGTCTTTGAACTGGGTCATCCGGTACAGCTCGGCCAGGGGCGTCACCGAGGCAAACAACCAAGCCAACTCCGCGTGCTGTGGGACGGTAGACTGAACATAGAGGGTGCAACCCTCCGGTGCAGGCAGCCCGCAGCCCAGGAGGACTGCAGCCATCGTGCGAATCCGCTCCTGCATGAGCGCTGGGTCGTACTGTACAGTGATCGCGTGGAGGTCCACGATACCGTAGACAGCGTCATAGCGCTCGGCCAGGTCCACCCAGTTGCAAATCGCACCGAGGTAGTTCCCGATGTGTGGAGCCCCTGTGGGCTGCATACCTGAGTACAGCCTGTCCATTCCATCGCCTCCCATGTTGAAAAGCCAGCGCATGAAATCAGTCGAAACCGAGCCGCAAGCTTGTCGAGCATTAGCAGATCATGCCCGTAGAAGCAAGCTCACGCACCGGACTTACGGATGGAGTTGAAGTGCAGCCAGCGGGTGTATTGGCGCAGGATTCCGCGATTCTGGCCCTCATCGACCTTGGTGAACTTTATCCGGACACCGCGGCGGCCGGAGCGTTGATCCCTTCCGGTGGAAATCACCTCTGCACGGATGCTGACCTCGGCGACCCCGCCCCTAGCGATGATGCCAATTCGCAAATCCAGGCGCGCACCGTTGGCGAGGTCGGTGTTGGTCGTGTCGAACGCGTGCTCCGCTCCGAGGGTAGTGATACGCACGTGGTGCTCCTCCAGCCGCACGGT
>CAYOTU010000402.1:0-3762 GCA_964406905.1 uncultured Myxococcales bacterium
CTTTGTCGGCTGCCCGACTCCGATGTCTACTACTGGCGCGAACATGGGCGTCATGAGGTCGACTTCGTCATTGAGCATGGCAATCGGATTCTGCCCATCGAGGTGAAGTGGACTTCTCGCTGGACCGGAAAGGATCTCAACGGACTTCGTAGATTCAAGGACCTGCATCCGGCATGCTCAGTGGGAATCCTCGCCTGCAGGACGACCCGGTTTACGTCGCTGGGAGATGGGCTCTTTGCAGTGCCGCTGGGTCTCCTGCTGCGCTGAGCGAAGAAGGAGGTCGGCACCCTGTACGAGACCAACCTGGAGCGCTACATGCTGTGGATCGCCCGCAACTCCGGCTCTGCCGGGGAATGCTTTACCCCGCGTCGCAGAGCCCGGGAGGGACGCAGACCTCGTCGTCTTCACAGCCCCAGATCTCCTGGTCCGGGTCGTCGCAGTCCGGATCCCAGGCTCCGCAGTCGCAGTCGCAGCCGTCCGACGCGGCGTAGTACTTGTTCTTGCAGTCCCACGCCTCGGGGATCGTACCCGTCATGAAGTCGGCCAAGAACTCGTCCCAGCTTGTCTGCTGGCTCCAGACAGCGCCGGGACCCTGGTAGTCCGGGTCAAAGGGCGAGGAGGCCGGGGGGAGGTAGACTGCGAGGCCGTGTGCGTTCGGGTAGTAGTCCTGGGCCTTGTGTAAGACCACCGCGGTGTCTACGTTGTCCGCAACGAGGCCCGCGACGTCCCGCAGCGCGTCGGGGAGCTCTTCCTGAGAGGCGTGGAGCCGCGCCGCGAAGTCTCCGAGGTCCCGCTGGGCTGAGGCGTCGCCCTCGTCCTCGTCAAACCACTCGGTCTCAGCCCGGATCTTGTCCACGAGGGGGTAGAGGTCTGGATGAACCAGGAGCTCCGTCCCCAGCGCGTCCATGGCCTCGGTCAGGCCGCCCACCGCGGCCAGGTCCACTAATGCGAGGGTGGCGTTGTCCTCGTCGTCTTGGAAGAAGGTCTCAACGATGAGTACGCCGAGATCCGTGGGGGTGACCTCGTCTCCAAGGGCCAGCGTAGCGAGGACCTGATCGTAGCGCCAGCCGTGCGCTGGCTCCGTATCCTCCGAAGCCACCAGGAAGTCCCCGTAGGTTGCGCTGGCAGTCGCGACCTCCCACATCCCCATGAGGCAGGCATCGAAGCCGATCAGGTCCAGGGGTTTACCCGCTGCAGCCAGGATTTCCTCCATGGCCAGCGCGTAGTCACCGCGCGCTATGGAGATCTCGTCCGCGTCCCCCGAGTCGTCGTTTGAGAAGGCCTTGACCGGTGCGTGGTCTCCCCCGTCCGTGCGCCAACCGTCGCCGTGGTCCCAGAGGATCAGCGCGGTGCGCTTGGCTGGATATTCATCCATGGCCCATACCACGAAGTCCGCCAGAACCTGCCAGTCGCTCAGGTCCAGCTCCTCTACTTCGCCTACGATCTCAAAGGTCCCCGGGAGGACCCGTACGCGGAGGGTGGGACCGGCAAGGGTGTCCAGGAGGACGATGATCTCGATTCCCGGCTGAGATCCTACCTGCATCATTTCGTGGAGGTCTTCCCAAGCGTCGTCCTCGAGGTTGTTGTCTCCGTTCAGGTAGACGATGAAGGTCCACGCAGCCTCGGGGACCGGGGTCACGAGATCGAAAGCGTCCGCCGCGTCGGAGGACGTGACATCGCAGGTCGGGCAGAGGACGTCCTCGCACGTCGGACAGAGGACGTCCTCACACGTGGGGCACGTGAGCACTTCGCAGGTGGGGCAGGGGGGGCATCCTCGGGCACCTGGTCCGAGGTCGCATCCGCAGGGCTGGCGATGTCCGCGACCATCGTTGGTACATGGCAGGGAGGGGTCCGGTCGCAGCCCGCTGGACCGAGGATCACCGCGAACACCAGGAGAGAGGCGAATCCAGTGACCGGCCTCTTCATGCTTTTCCGCCCTGTTCGGCGCACCGGAGGCGTCTCATGAAGTCGTCCAGTTCGGTACGGAGCGCGTCGGGGAGGTGGTCACCGAAGGTAGCGAAGTACTCTTCTATGCCCTGGATCTCGAGGCGCCATGCCTCGGGGTCCACGGCGAGGAGCGTGTCCATCGCACCCGGTGCCATGTCCAGGCCGTCGGCCGAGAGCGCGTCCGGTGCCGGGACCGCGCCGATGGGGGTGTCCGTGGCGTCGGCCGTGCCTTCGAGGCGTCCGAAGATCCACGCGAGGACCCGGGAGTTCTCTCCAAAGCCCGGCCAGAGGAACTCCCCCTTCGCACCCTTGCGGAACCAGTTGACCGTGAAGACCTTGGGCAGCTTGTCCCGCGCTGTGCGCTTCGTCATGGACAGCCAATGCCCGAAGTAGTCGCCCATGTGGTAGCCGCAGAAGGGCAGCATGGCGAAGGGATCCCGGCGCAGCTTGCCGACGGTACCGAAGGCAGCCGCGGTCATCTCACTGGCGATGGTCGCGCCCATGAAGATCCCATGCTCCCAACTCCGGGCTTGGTGAATCAGGGGAACGACTGAGGTCCGGCGGCCGCCGAAGAGGATCGCGTCGATGGGGACCCCCTTCGGGTCCTCCCAGGCCGGATCGATACAGGGGCATTGGGACGCGGGCGCTGTGAAACGGGCGTTGGGATGGGCAGCGGGGGTCCCTGAGGTCGGGGTCCAGTCGTTACCCTTCCAGTCAATGAGATGCTCGGGCGGCGGCGTCCCCATATCTTCCCACCAGACGTCGAGGTCAGGAGTGAGGGCCGCGTTGGTGAAGATCGTGTTTCGCTGGATCGAATACATCGCGTTTGGGTTGGACTCCATTGAGGTCCCAGGTGCGACGCCGAAGAAGCCTGCCTCGGGGTTGATTGCGTACAGGCGCCCGTCGGGCCCCAGCTTCATCCATGCGATGTCGTCGCCGACCGTCTCGACCTTCCATCCGGGGATGGTGGGGATCATCATGGCCAGGTTTGTCTTTCCGCACGCGCTGGGGAAGGCCGCGGCGATGTAGCGTTTCTTTCCCTGTGGATTCGTGATGCCCAGGATGAGCATGTGCTCAGCGAGCCATCCCTCGTCCCGTGCGATGGCCGATGCGATCCGCAAGGCCAGGCACTTCTTGCCCAGGAGGGCGTTCCCGCCGTAGCCGCTGCCGTAGGACCAGATCAGGCGCTCCTCGGGGAAGTGGACGATATATTTCTCGTCCGCGTTGCAGGGCCAGGGCACGTCCTCATCGCCCGGTGCGAGGGGCGCGCCCAGGGTGTGGATCGCGGGAATGAACTCACCGTCCCCGAGGACGTCCATGACCGCGTTCCCCACGCGGGTCATGATCTGCATATTCGCGGCCACGTAGGGGGAGTCCGTGACCTCCACCCCGATTCGCGCGATGGGGGAGCCGATGGGGCCCATGCTGAAGGGGATCACGTAGAGGGTCCGGCCCCGCATGGCCCCACGGGACAGGTCCGTCAGGATCCGCTTCATGTCGTCGGGGTCGTGCCAGTTGTTCGTGGGCCCTGAGTCCTCCTGTGTCCGGGAACAGATGTAGGTCCGATCCTCCACCCGGGCCACGTCCGACGGATGGGAGCGGACCACGTGAGATCGGGGCCGCCGTTCCGGATCCAGTGCCGTGAACGTCCCACCCGCGATCATGACGTCGCACAGGCGGTCGTATTCCTCGCTGGAGCCGTCGCACCAGTGCACATGAGTCGGCTCCAGCAGCGCGGTCATCTCCTGAATCCATCCCTTGACGTTTCTCATTACACTTCCTCTCTCTAATCGTTTATTTTGCGGTGATTTTGAA
>CAYOTU010000403.1:0-3755 GCA_964406905.1 uncultured Myxococcales bacterium
TCCGAGAGGATTGACTCGGGGGTGCCGTCGAAGAGGAGGCCCACGAGGCGGCCCTGCTTATCCATCACCGGGCTGCCAGAGTTGCCGCCCGTGGTGTCCAGGGTCGCTGTGAAGTTGATGGGCACATCGTTGATGACCGGGTCTTTCCAAGGGCCGGGGTTCTTCGCGGCTGCCGCTGATGGCGAGGACGGGGATGAACAGTGGGATCATGCGACGCACGGGGGCCTCCTTATTCGAGCTCCTGGGCCACGACCTGCACGCGCTCGGCGACATGGGGTCCGAGCGCGGAGCTCCCCGTGGTGAGGGAGCCCTCGAAGGCCGCGTCAGAGGCCAGGAAGGTGTAGGGGGTGGCCTCGCCCTCCGCACCGACCACGTAGGGCGCGATCATCGCGTGATAGGCCTCCATGCGCACCTGCACCGCGTCTCCGGCAAAGGGACCGTCCAGCGCGGCCTGGAGCGCGTCCCGATAGGCCTGGCGGTAGACCGGATCGTCGAGGAGGAGGCGTATGACCGGCCAGCCGTCGCCCACCTCGTCCAGCATGATCGAGGTGGCATGGCAGCTCGGCATTCCACCGTCCAGCAGGGCCTCGTTGAGGTCCCAGGGGAACCAGCGCAGGCGGCCGTCGTCCCCGGGATCCGCGTAGAGGTAGTAGTTGTGGGTCATGCAGCCGTAGGTGTCCCAGTTAACCATGACCTGGTTGATCGCCAGGAGCTTGAGGAAGTCCGCGATGTTGAAGATCGCCTCCAGGTTCTGCCGCCAGCTCTCCGCGTCGGTGCGATCCGCGTTCAACGCATCGGTGGCCGCGATGACGTCGCTGAAGTCTGCTTCGTCTTCATTGGTCTTCTTCTCGAAGTCCTCCTTCACGAAGGTCTCCCAAGTGGCGCCGTCTCCTTCGGGCTTGTAGAGGTTCCCCGAGTCGTCGTCGAACTGGGTGTCGATGAGCTTGTTCGAGGGATCTTCGATCATGGTATAGAGGCCGAAGTAGATCGGGCCGGAGCCGATGTCCACGTAGATTCGCGCGAACGCGCCCCGCGCTGCGACCACCCCGCCGTCACGGAAGATGTCCGCGGCCATCTTGTCGCGGATCAGGGAGGAATCCTTGAAGCCGTTGGAGAAGGTCATCTTCTTGAAGCCGTAGAAGCGCTGGTCGTCCAGCTCCGGGTGGTCGTCCTCGTACTTGTCGAAGTTCAGGCGGAACGAGAGCTTCCGAATGCCGGACTGCCAGGCGGTCCGCAGGGAGGAGTTCCCCTTGTACCGCATGCCCACGTGCTCCCAGGTCTGGCCGTTGAAGGCCACGGTGGCCTCCACCCAGATGGGATCCTCCACGTCGTCAAGAACCGGCTCTCCCGGCCCGCCGTCCGGAGGGCCGCCGCCCGGGGGACCGCCGCCCGGAGGGCCGCCCGACGAGGACAGGAGGGTCTCCAGGTCGTCCATGGTGGCCTGGTGGGTCTCCGCGGTGAGGCTGATGTCGATGCGGTGGACCACCCCGTCGTCGAAGAGGAGGTCATAGTCCGGGTCCGCGCCCTTGCAGTGGCTCGCCTCGGTCCAATGCTCGGGGCGCACCACAGAGGCGTCGTCCCCTAAAAAAAGCGCGGCGAGCACGGCTCAGTCGGGTGGCCCCGGAAAATTGTTCCCCCGGGGCTCCCACAGATCCGAACTAATGGAGAGTACTTTTTTATGTGGAGTTGGACGCGCGAGGTCCCCTCGTTGGCGGGCTTGAGACCTGATCCGCTCCCCATAAAGATGGGTCCTTAAGTCGTGCAATGAGTTCGTCCGAAGGGCGGAAGCGGCCCTTCCTGACCTTTGGGGGAGTGATTGCATTGATGGCCTCCAACTTCTCGCTCGGATCGACTCGCAGGTAGATCTCGGTCGTTTGTATACTGCTGTGTCCAAGCCCGACATGGCTATGGACGATCCTACCTGGGCACGAAGGCGGAAACGTCGGACACAGACAAGGAGAGACCTGGAGGCTATGCCAGCTCCCCTCCTATCCCAACCCCCCTTGCGCATGTGCCAAGGCTGGGTTGGACTAAAAACCTCTACAGCGCGGATGTCTCGATGCGATCGCCCTAAGTTTACGCTTCGCAACCCTTGGAAATCCTACCCGACTAGTGTATACGAAGTCGTCTTGCAACCCGCATGGAGGCAACTGCAATGTCAAAGCTCGTAGCTCCCCACGGCGGCGTCCTCAAGCCGCTGCTCCTCACCGGCGACGCGCACGCGGCGGCCGCGGCCCGCGCCCCCTCCCTCAAGCAGGTCCGGATTTCCAGCCGGGAGTCCTCGGATCTAGTCATGTTGGCCATGGGCGCGTTCAGTCCCCTGGACGGCTTCATGCGGCAGGCTGACTATCTTGGCAGCGCCAAGGAGATGCGCATGGCGGACGGGACCCTCTGGCCCGTCCCCATCACCCTCTCCGTGTCCGCGGACATGGCAGACGGGATCAGCGAGGGCGAGGAGATCACCCTGGTCGATGACGATACCGGGGAGACCATGGCCCTCATGGTCGTGGAGGAGAAGTACAAGTACGACAAGGCCCTGGAGTGCCGCCAGGTCTTCACCACTGACGACGAGAACCACCCGGGCGTAGCCAAGGTCATGTCCCAGGGCGATGTCCTCCTGGGCGGTCCCGTGAAGGCCCTGAGCGAAGGCCCCTGGCCCGAGGAATACGGCGCGGCCTACCTGCGCCCCGCACAGTCCCGGGCCCTCTTCGACGAGAAGGGCTGGACGACCGTGTCCGCGTTCCAGACCCGGAACCCGATCCACCGGGCCCACGAGTACTGCACCAAGATCGCGCTGGAATTGACCGACGGCCTCTTCATCCATCCCCTCGTGGGCAAACTGAAGGCCGGTGACATCCCCGCGGACGTTCGCATGGCCTGCTACAATGTGCTCCTGGAGAACTACTACCCCAAGGAGCGCGCCGCGCTGGGCGTCTTCCCCCTGGAGATGCGGTACGGCGGCCCCCGTGAGGCCGTGCTCCACGCTGTCTTCCGTCAGAACTACGGCTGCAGCCACCTCATCGTCGGTCGTGACCACGCGGGCGTGGGCAACTACTACGGCCCCTTCGACGCACAGGCGATCTTTAATCAGCTCCGGCCGGACGATCTCCAACTCACGCCGCTCAAGATCGACTGGACGTTCTACTGCTACAAGTGTGAGGGCATGGCCTCCATGAAGACCTGCCCCCACCCCAAGGAGGATCGGCTCTTCATCAGCGGCACAGCGTTGCGGGAGATGCTCGCCAAGGGCGACAAGCCCGCCAAGGAGTTCAGTCGCCCCGAGGTCCTCGATATCCTGATCAAGTACTACCAGAGCCTCTAGGAGACGACCCATGACCGACGCACCGAAGAGCAAGAACATTACCTGGCACGAGACTGAACTCGACAGCGCGGAGCGGGAGACCCTCATGGGCCATCAGGGCACCGTGATCTGGTACACGGGCCTCTCGGGCTCCGGCAAGTCCACCCTGGCCAACGCGGTGGAGCGGGCCCTCTACGCACGCGGCATTCACAGCTACCTCCTGGACGGCGACAACGTGCGCCAGGGGCTCAACAAGGACCTGGGATTCAGTCCCGCTGACCGGGAAGAGAACATTCGGCGCATCGGCGAGGTGGCCCACCTCTTCGCGGATGCGGGCATGGTGGCCATGACCGCGTTCATCTCCCCCTACCGCAAGGACCGGGATCTGGCCCGGGGACTCAACGAGACCGGCCGTTTCATCGAGGTCTACTGCCGTTGCAGCCTCGATGCCTGC
>CAYOTU010000404.1:0-3738 GCA_964406905.1 uncultured Myxococcales bacterium
CCCTCCCGGAGAATCACCGGAACACGATCAAGCTAGCGGCGAAGGAGACAATGAAGTCCTTCCGCAAGAAGACCCGCCGGGAGAACATCAGGGCCCTCAAGGCTCTCAAGGACAAGGGCATCGAGTTTATCGCGGTTACAGCGTCGGACATCAAGGAGTTCCAGACCGTCGGCGCCAAGGCCGCGGACAGCCTCACGGGCACTTTCTTCTCGAAGAAGCTCCTGGCGAAGGTCCGTTCGCTCCTCGCGAAGCACCGTGCGCAGTAGCCCCTGACCAATAGGACTTTCCGTGAAGAAACGACGCTGGTACGACGTCGCGGACGCCAGGATTGGCCGGGTCGAGGAGTACACCCTCTTCGGCCTAGTCGCCATCATTCTCGTCCTCACCTTCCTCCAGGTTATCCTGCGCAAGCTGCCGGGCAACCTCTCAATCAAGTGGGTCACCATGTTTGCGCGCACCAGCGTGCTCTGGGTGGGCCTGATCGGATCCGCCATAGCGGTGGCCCGGAAGAAGCACATCTCCGTGGACGTGCTCTCCAAGTTCCTTGGCCCCCGCGGCCTCGCGTTGGTGAATGTGCTCAACTACGCGGTGGGTCTCCTGATCCTGATGGTCCTTTACCACGGCTCCCTTGTCTATACCCTTACGAAGAGCTGGGAGGAGGTCCTCCCCAATACCTGGATACCGGAGCGGGTCTTCACGGACGTTGTCCCGGCCCTGTTCCTGCTGATGGTCTGGCACCAGTGGGTCCACTGGCGGCGGGACATCGCGCCGGATAAGCCCTGGGGCCGATGGCTGGCCTACGGCGTCGGGATCGTCGTCGCGTTCGTCGCTCTCCTGACCTTCCTCGCGGACGTGGCGATCTTCGAGCCCGGCGCGTCCCTCCAGGCCCTGGAGGTTTTCGCACGGAAGATGGTCAGCAACTCCCCGATGCTCTTCTCCATGGTCTTCGTGGTCATGGCGATCCTCGGGGCGCCCCTCTACATAGTCATCTCGGGGATCGCGCTGGTGGGCTACTTCGGGGTGGCGGACATCTCGGTCGACAACTTCATCATCAACGGCTATGGGGGCTTCCGGAAGAGCGCTATCTTCATAGCGATCCCTCTCTTCACTCTGGCCGGATACCTGATGTCGGAAGGCGGCACACCCAACCGCCTCGTGGGCCTCTTCCGCAGGATGGTTGGGTGGCTCCCCGGCGGCGTGGCCATCGTCGCTGTGGTAGCCTGCGCTTTCTTCACAGCGTTCACCGGGGCCTCCAGCGTGACGATCATCGCGCTCGGCGGCCTGCTCTTCCCGATCCTGATGAAGGAGGGCTATCCGGAGAAGTTCTCACTGGGTCTACTTACCACCGGCGGCAGCCGTGGCCTGATCTTCCCCCCCGCGACGCCGGTCTTCCTCCTGGCCATGATCATGGGCCTCAACGGGAAGGACCTGCCAAACTCCGGGTCATTTGGCCAGGCCAACGTCCCCGTTGACGAGGCTGCGAATATCTGTGTAGTGGAGCGCACCGCGGAGCAGGCCGAGTTCATGGCCGTGGCCGATGAGCGCAGGGCCGAGGAGTTGTCTTTCCAGAGAGCCCTGGATGCAGCACGTGATAAGGGCTCAAGTCAGGATCCGGACGGCGACGCGGTGGACGAGTTCGAGCTGGGGGACGACGACGGTGAGTTTGAGGACGACGGCTTCGACGACGACGCGTCGGATGACGGCCCCGCTGACGAGTTCGAGTTGGGGGAGGACGAAGGGGAGTTCGAGGACGACGAGTTCGAGTTGGGGGAGGACGAGGGGGAATTCGAGGACGAGGGCAGCGATCTCGAAGACGAGACAACGGCTCTGGCTGCTGTGGTCCCCGTTGCAGACGATGGCCCCGACCGCCCTGACAAGGCCTTGCTTGAGATGCCTGGTCCGACGCTGATCTTCACAGCGGGATTCATCCCCGGGATACTGATGCTCCTGGCGATCATGGTGTTCTCCATCATCGTCGGGGTCCGGCGCAAGGTCCCCAGGACCCCCTTCAGCGGGAAGGGGCTTCTCGAGGGCATGTGGGAGGCCCGGGGCGAGATCCCGATCCCTTTCATCATCGGCTTCGGCATCTTCGGCGGCTTCATCGACCCGGTGGAGGCTGCGCCGGTGACCGCGATGTATGTCCTCTTCATGCAGTCCGTCATCTACCGGGATGTGAACTTCAGGACCATGGTAAGGGCCTTCGTGGACTCCATGGTCCTGGTTGGCGGGATCCTGATCATTCTCATCGCGGCCCAGGGCCTGCTGAACTACCTGGTGGATGCGAAGGTACCCGATGCGATCCTGGCCTTCATGGAGAACATGATCCCGCAGCGCCTGGAGGTCTTCGGCCTGTTCACCGTGTCGCGGCAGGTGATCTTCCTGCTGATGCTCAACGTGTTCCTCCTGGTCGTCGGCTGCATGATGGACATCTTCTCCGCCATCCTCATCGTCATGCCGCTGATCCTGCCGCTGGGGTACCGCTTCGGAATCTACCCGATGCATCTGGCGGTGATCTTCCTGACAAACCTTGAGATCGGCTACTCCACGCCGCCGGTAGGGCTCAACCTCTTTGTGGCGTCTCTGCGGTTCAACAAACCTGTGGTGCGGCTCTACGCAGCGTCCCTGGCCTATCTGGCGATCATGCTGGTGGGCCTGGTCCTGATCACCTACTGGCCGGATCTGAGCTTATGGCTCCCGCGGCTCATCGGGTCCTGAGGAGGAGCGGGATGAACGAAGGACTGAAGCGAAAAGCGCGGTTAGTTTTCCTGATAATCCTTGCGGTGATTGGCACCTGGCGTTTAGGGGTCGCTGTGCTCTCCCAGCTCGACGACAAGCTGATGTGGTTTGATGACGAGGCCATCCTGGGGACGGCCAAAGAAGCCCTGGGCAAGCCCATGGGCGAGATGTACGATCTCTGCATCGGAGTTCACGGCCACGAGAGCCTGGTCATGGCCCCGCGTAGTCAAAAGGATCTGGGGATCCTCTGCAACCGCCTCCACGATGCGCGGAGCGCTGATTCCCATCAACTCCTCTTCTACATGACCTGGCACAAGCTGCGGTTCACAAATCTGATAAAGAAGGTAACAGACCAACAGACCGACGTGGATCTCATGAGTATGGGCATGGATATGCGGCTCCTGGAGTGCAGCCTCATGCCACACCTGGAGGCAGTGAAGAGCGTCGACTCCAGCGCCCGGGTCTCGGACATCATCCTGGGCCTCGCCCTCCTCATCTCCTCGCTTCTGGGCTATCTCCGCTGGCGGAAGTCCGGGCTACAGGGCAATCGTATCTAAATCCTGCCCTCCGTGTTCCCCGTAATTCCGGTATCCGAGCCCCTCACCCCTCACCGGCTCCTTTCCATTCCGGGTATCCCGATGTACAGTGCTATCCATGCATTCGAGCTGAACGAATGGAGAGATTTCATGATTGATCTCCGCAGGGATGGGCATCAGATCCGTACGCTTGCCGCTGTCTTCCTTGCCTTGTTGTCGAGAATGGGCGGAGCGCAAGCAAGGCGGTTTCAAAGGAGGGTAGCATGATACGACGTCTCGTTATGATCACATGTCTTGCCGTACTGCTTTCGGGTGTACCGGTCGCACTTGCTGGCGTCCCGGACTTCGTCACCTATTCCGGCCGCCTTACTGACGGTACCGGGTGGGGCAAAAGCAGCCAGGTGGACCTGACGTTCTGGCTATGCGAGGAGCCGGAGGGGGACATCGGGGACTGCGTCTGGTCGGA
>CAYOTU010000405.1:0-3678 GCA_964406905.1 uncultured Myxococcales bacterium
TCAACCACCCGGTGTGGCCGCCAAGGGCGTGAGGATCTTGTTGCTACCACGCCCCCGACGTCATGGGCATGGCCGGCGAGGTCATTGGCGTGGACGCGACGCCTGAGTTCATCGTCCGCGCAGAGGAGATAGCGGCTGCCGCGGGGGTCGGCCCCCGGCTCCACTTCGTCGAGGCGGACATGCGGCGCCTGCCCTTCAAGGACAACACCTTCGACTGGCTTTGGTCCTCGGATTGCGTCCTCTACCATCCGGGGGACTCCCGGCCGGCTCTCCAGGAGATGCTGCGGGTCGGGAAGCCCGGCGCGCCAATTGCGATCCTGGCCTGGTCCTCTCAGTTCCTCCTCACGGGTCACCCGTGGCTGGAGGCGAAGCTGGGCGCCACCACAGCGGGCCTCGGCCCCTTCCTGCGGGAGGCCCCCCCCGAGCGCCACTTCCTCCGCGGCCTGGGCTACATGCGGAAGGCAGGCTTCACGGGTCTGCGAGCCCGCACCCTGGTCCGGGACCTCCGCGGACCCGTGACATACCGGGAACGGGACGGCCTCCAGGCTCTTATCGCGATGCGCTGGGGAGAGGCCCGCCTGGAGGTCTCCGACGAGGACTGGACCGAGCTGATGCGCCTCACAGGCCCTGGCTCGTCGGACAACCTCTTCGACCGCGACGACTACTACGGGTTCTTCACCTACACGATGTTCACGGGACGGGTACCGGCCTGATGGACAACAACTGACGGAATTCACTTGCGCTGCCGTCGCGGGCGGGGGCGCAGCAGCTCCCGGGCGAGGCCCGGCCGGCCGACCAGGCGCAGGGCTTCCTCGATCCGGGACCGGTTTTCGGGCAGGTGGTGGAGGACCAGGGCCTTCTGGAGGGCCTTCATTTTCGGTGCGCGCTCCACGAAGACCGGATCCAGGGAATCAGGATCCAGGCCGGTGGCGTACATCACCGTGGCCGCGGTGCCTGGGGTGGGGGTGAAGATCTGACATTGCTCGACCCTCATGTCCAGGCGTTTCAGGGTCAAGGCCACCTCCACCATGTCTTCAAGACGACTCCCGGGATGTGCGGCCATGATGTAGGGCAGGACGAACTGTCGCTTCCCGGCCGCTCTTGAGTGTGCCTGAAATGCTGCGGTGAAGCGTTCGAAGTCGCGCCCCGCCGGCTTGCGCATCCGTTGCAGTACCCCGGGAACCACGTGCTCCGGCGCTACCTTGAGGTGGCCACTGGTTCGATCCTCGGCCAGGGCCCGGATCAGCGCGGGGCAGGCCAGGGCCAGGTCCATGCGAATTCCCGTGGTCACGAAGAGATGCCGGACGCGGGGGAGCGCCTGGGCGTGCTCCAGGAGCCGGACGTAGCCCGCCTGGTCATCGGAGAGATAGCGACATCGGGACGGCCAGAGGCAGGAGGGCCGGTCGCAAGGGCCCGCCGGACGTTTGCAGTTCATGCCCCACATGTTCGCGGTGGGGCCGCCGATGTCGGGGATCGTGCCGCGGAAGTCGTTGTGTTCGGTGATCCGGCGGACCTCGTCCATGATCGAGGTTTCGGAGCGGCTGGTGACCGTTTTGCCCTGGTGGTTGTTGATCGCGCAGAACGCGCAGCCCCCGGCGCAGCCCCGGTGGGAGGTCACCGAGAAGCGCACCTGGACCAGGGCAGGGACCGGCTGCCCGCTGTGACACGGATGGATGTTCCGGGTGAAGGGGAGCATGTAGAATCGGTCCAGCTCCTCTGTGGTGGCTGGCGGCCAGGCCGGGTTCGCCACCACGCGCTGGCCGCCGGACTCCTGCCAGACCCGGCGGCCCGTGGCCCGCTCCAGGGTGCGGAACGCTGCTGCGTGGACCCGGGGATCGGCCCGGACAGCGTCTTCCGAGGGCAGGGCCAGAGCGTCTGAAGGCGGAGCCTCTCGTCGCGGGGTCCGGTATACCACGCCGGGGATACCTTGAAGGTCGGGCAGCGCGTCCCGGGGTCCTGTCGCTCCCGTGGCCAGGGCCCGGTCCACCGTCGCTGCGAGGGCAACAACGGGGCCCTCGCCCATGCCGTGGACCAGAATATCCGCGCCGCAATCCATCAAGATCGGACGTCGGATCTTGTTCGACCAGTAGTCGTAGTGTGCGAAGCGGCGCAGCCCGGCTTCGAGGCCTCCGGCGACAATGAGCACGTCCTTGCCGAACGCGCGACGGATGGCGTTGCAGTAGACAGTAAGCGCGCGGTCCGGGCGCCCCCCCCCTCGTCCCCCGGGCGCGTAGGGGTCGTCGGAGCGCGGCTTACCAAGGGCCGTGTAGTTGGCCACCATGGAGTCAAGCGCACCGGCGGTGACACCGAAGAAGAGGCGGGGTCGTCCAAGGCGGGTGACAGCGCCCGGATCCGTCGGATCCGGGCGGGGGATTACTCCGACCCGCCAGCCTTCGGCCTCCAGGACCCGACCCAGGAGGGCCGCGGGGAACGACGGGTGGTCCACGTGAGCGTCCCCGGTGACGATGACCACGTCCACCTCGGCCCAGCCACGGGCATCAAGCTCGTCTCGGGTGGCGGGGATGTGATTGACTGGGCTGGGCATAGGGTTGGCACCTTCGGTCCCGGTTCAGATTCAGATGGGGAGTTACTGCTGCTGGTCGGCCTTGTCGGCCTCCTCCTTGGCTTTGGCTTCCTTGGCCTTTTCGATCATCCGGAACGTGGTGGTGTTCTTCTCTCCGTGGTCTCTGGCCCGCTGGAACTGGCGGATCGCCTCGTCCCAGTGGCTGGCCAGGAAGGCTGTGTGGCCTTTCTCCAGCGCGTCGGCGACGATGGCCATGTGGTTGCGGCACTCTTTGATGTAACGCTTGATAGCGGAGTCTGTCAGCCCCATGCTCTGAGCCTGCTGGAAGTTGAGGATCGCCATCTCCCAGAGCGCCTTCTTCATGTTCTTCCGGCCCCAGGCCACCTGCTCCTTGGCCAGCACGAAGTCCTCTTCGCCCATGCCCGCTGGTTTCGCGATGACGGGATCGGGCTTCTTGACCTCGGGAGGCGTCTTTGTTTCAGGCAGCGTCTTTGTCTCGGGCGGCTTCTTTGTCTCGGGCGGCTTCTTTGTCTCAGGCGGCTTCTTTGTTTCAGGCGGCTTCTTTGTCTCGGGCGGCTTCTTTGTCTCAGGCGGCTTCTTTGTCTCAGGCGTCAGGCTAGGTTGGACGTCCGGGGTGATCTCGGGTTGGATGTCCGGGATGACCTCGGGTTGGACGTCCGGGGTGATCTCGGGTTGGACGTCCTGGATGGTTTCGGGTGGGACGTCCGGGGTGATCTCGGGTTGGACGTCCTGGATGGTTTCGGGTTGGACGTCCGGGATGACCTCGGGTTGGATGTCCGGGGTGATCTCGGGTTGGACGTCCGGGGTGATCTCGGGTTGGACGTCCGGGGTGGGGCTGACTCCCCCTCCGTCCCTGCGGGACACCTCCCCCGTGCCGGGGGGAGGGATTACCGTGGTGTCTACGATGTCTTGCGCTGTGGCGACTTCTTCCTCAGCGGGCTCCTCCGTCATGGAGGATTCCCCTTTTTCGGAGATCAGCCCCGACGCAAAGAGGCCTACGACCCCCAAGATCGCCAGGACAACGACGATGCCGATGGCCATGGGTAGTCGAGATTTTTTGGGTGGGATCTCTGGGAGGTCCACGGTCGCAGGCTCCCGGCTGGGATCGGAATCCACGGTCGCAGGCTCCCGGC
>CAYOTU010000406.1:0-3675 GCA_964406905.1 uncultured Myxococcales bacterium
GACGGCCGCGTCGCCGTCCGAGGAGAGACCCCAGTCCCCCGTAACTCCCCACTTGTCCCCGGGCATGAGGTCCATGACCGCACTTCCGTCGAGGGAGGTCACGTGGAGATGCGCGACGCGGCCGTCCCGCCAGTGGTCCCATTGGCGGTACATGAGCTTCGTGAAGACCCGGGCCTTCACCGGGTTGTCCTTGTCAGCCTTCAGTTGCCTGGCATTGCAGGCAGCGTCTCCCGCACAGCTTGCGTAGACCCGGGAAGTGAAGACCAGGCCGGTCCCGTCGGGGAGCCATCGGGGAGCGTCCGCGCCCGTCGCGAGATCGGTGAGCATACGGGCTTCGCCCTCAATGCCCACCGCGGGTACGACCCATATCTGTCCCGTCCCCGACTTGTCCGAGGTGAAGGCCAGGAGCATACCGTCCGGGGACCAGGCCGGCGAGCCCTCGTGCTCACCACCGGCGCCAGCGAAGGCGATTTCGTGGCCGGAGATCAGGTTCAGGAGCCGTATCTGCGCGGAGTTCTTGTTGGTCTCGAAGTTTCTCCGGGAGAGCACGTAGGCCAGGAGTTTTCCGCCCGATGAGACAGCGGCAGCGGACGGTATCCTGAGATCCAGCATGTCCTCTACGGTCATGGGTCTCCGTTCCTCGGCCCGGGCTGGAGAGAGGAGGGTTGCGCAGATCGTGAGAGTGATGAAGAAGCGTGTCATGAGGAGCCTCCCTTACGCGCTGCATCACGCGCGTCCATGCGTACGAAGTAGTCCTTTGTGTCCCGCTTTACCCGGCCGGACAGCAGGACGATAGCTATGAGATTCGGGATCGCCATGAGCCCCAGCGCCAGGTCTCCGAAGGCCCAGACCAGCTCCAGGGAGAAGATCGCGCCCACGAAGTGCATCAGCACGAAGATCAGGCGGTAGGGCAGGACGGCCTTCTTGCCGAAGAGGAAGAAGACGCTGCGGTCCCCGTAGTAGGACCAGGAGATCGCTGTGGAGATGGCGAAGAGGAAGACCGAGAGGGTCACGATGAGGTTCCCCCAGGGAAAGATCGGCTCAAGCCCCCGCTGGAAGGCCCAGGCGGTCAGAGGCGCGCCCTTTTGGAGGCGCGCTCCCTCCAGGTGGAGGGTCCCCATCTCGATGGCCTCCCCGGCTGCGTCCGTTGCGGTCATCTCGGCCTTGGTGATCCGGAGGATCCCGGTGAAGGGCGCAGGCTTCTCCTCCCCCGCTGCACGGAGGATCCGTACCTTGTCCACCACGGACTCATTAATGATCGCTGTGCCGCCGAGACGCCCGCCGGTCACTGCCACGTCGTATGGGAGGGGCGGTGTTTCATACTCTCCGCCCGCGACCAGGTCTACCTCGCCGGAGACCACCGCGATGGACGCCTGCGCGGTCATGCGGGTAGTCTCGACCTTCTTCTCGTTCCAGACGCCGGTGGTGACGATCACCAAGCCGGTCATGGTGCAGATCACCAGGGTGTCGACAAAGGGCCCCATGAGCGCGACCGCACCCTCGCGCACGGGCTCGTCGGTCCGGGCCGCTGCGTGGGCGATCGGCGCGCTCCCCTGGCCCGCCTCGTTGGAGAAGATCCCGCGTTTTACGCCCCAGAGCATGGTCAGCATGAAGGTGGAGCCGGCGAAACCGCCGAGCGCGGCCGGTGGATCGAACGCGGAGGTAACGATGGTGGCCAAAGCGCCGGGTACGTCGGCTATGTTCAGGATCAGGATCAGGAGGCCCGTCGCGACGTAGACCGCTGCCATGAAGGGCACGATGCGGCTGGCCACCGCGGCGATGCGGCGGATCCCCCCGACGATCACCATCCCCACCACCACAGCGGAAATCGCGCCGGTGATCCAGGTGGAGATGCCGAAGCTGGCGCGGAAGGTGTCGGCCATGGTGTTGGCCTGGACAGCGTTGCCCGAGCCGAAGCTCGAGATCACCGTGCACATGGCGAACACCGGGGCGATCCAAACCCACTTGCCCTTGAGTCCGTCCCGCATGTAGTACATGGGCCCGCCGGCCACCACGCCGTCGGATTCGATCGTGCGGTACTTAACAGCGAGGGTGCACTCGGTGAACTTGGAGGCCATGCCGAAGAACGCTGTGAGCCACATCCAGAACAAGGCCCCTGGCCCGCCCCAGTGGATGGCTAGAGCGACGCCCGCTATGTTCCCGATTCCCACCGTCGCAGAGAGCGCCGCTGACAGGGCCTGGAAGTGGGTCACCTCCCCGGGATCGTGTTCGTCGTCGTACCGCCCGGCCACCACCTTGAAGCTATGCCAGAGCTTGAAGAGCTGGATGAAGCCCAGCCGCACCGTCAAAAAAAGGCCGGCCCCCAGCAGGAGCAGGAGGAACCAAGGCATCGCCTCCGGGGTCTCCCAGACCAGTCCCAGCAGAAACTCTATCACAGCCTTGACTTCCGCCATTATCTCTCCCGAAGTTCACCGGATTCTATCAGCGCCGGAACACCCGGTCCAGGCGCGCAAGGAGGATGCAGGGGGCCAGGAGGAAGAAGTCACCCAGGAGGGCCAGACTGATGGTAACTCCAGCGAGGAAGCCGAACTGCTGTCGGGCCAGGAAGCCGCTGGAGATGTTCACCATGAAACCGGCCACCAGGAGGACCGTGGCAATGAACATGGCTCGCCCCGATGTGGTCATGGTGGCCCGAATTGCGTTTTCTGCACTGCGGCCTGCGCGTACCTCCTGGCGGAACCGGGCCAGGAAGTGGATCGTGTCGTCCACCGCTATGCCAAGGCATATGGCGAAGACGATCAGGGTCGAGAGGCGCAGGGGGATATCCAGCGCGGCCATGAGCCCCGCTGTTCCTATCAGGGGGAAGACGTTGGGCAGCATCGAGATCAGGCCCACCCGGAAGCTGCGGAACAGCATCGCCATCAGGGCCATGATAATCAGGAAGGCCAGGGCCAGGCTGGTGATCATGTCCTGAATGATGAAGTCCAGGGTCTCGTTCACATAGGTCATGGTGCCCGTGATCACCGCATCGAAGCGGTCTTCCAAAGCTGGGTCGTCCCGGATCAACTCGTCAAGGAGGGCCTCGATCCGGGGTTGGAGCGCGGCCCATGCCTTGCTGCCTTTATCCCGGACCAAGAGGGAGATTCGGGTGGCGTCGTAGTCAAAGGACGCGTAGCGGCTGAGCTCGTCTTCCGCACCGGACTCCAGCAGTAGCAGCAGGTCGGCCAACGCCTCGTCTGTCTCGGGGAGTCCTCGATCGTCTACACCCCGGTGGAAACCCCGCCCCATCTCTCGGACAAGGTCGGCGAGGGTCTCCACCCGGTCCAGGTAGCCGTGGAACGCTGGGTCCTCCATCAGCTCCCGATCGAGTTGGTCGAGCGCGACCAGGAGCCGCTGGTCCCGCGCCGCGCCGGCGGGCCCACGAATGACAATCTCATGGGTCAGGACGCCGGACATGCGGTCCTCGGTCCGGTCCATGGCGCGTCGTACCGGGTTCTCCTCGGTGGCCTCCTCCATGACCCGGGAGTTGACCTCCCCCCCGGCCACAGCGTAGACCAACGTGACCGCCATGAGGACCAGGGAGACTGCAAGGATCCGCCGCGGGTAACGGATCGTTCGCTCAGCGATCCAACCTAGGACCAGCCTGGTCCGGTGGACACGGGGCCGACCGAGGCTCCGCTTCGGGGACCCGAAGGACATCGCAGCGGGGATCAG
>CAYOTU010000407.1:0-3654 GCA_964406905.1 uncultured Myxococcales bacterium
GGCTGGTAGTGGCATCGTCGCTTCCACGTCCCGGGACCTCGCTCAGGCGCGTGGTCCAGTAAAAGGCCGAAAGGATTATAGGGATGGCTTCCACCAAGTCAAGCAATCCCCAGCTTTCGTTAAGTACCGGGGACCGCTGTTTCGCGCGGGTGGTGGTCGGGCTGCGCTTCGAGGGCCGCTTCGACTACCTTATCCCAGAGAGCATGGAGTCTGCTGTCCGGCCCGGATGCCGGGTGGTGGTGCCCTTCGGCCATCGGGAGATGACTGGCTATGTCATTGCGGTCAGTCCTGATTCCGACTTCAAGGGGAAGCACAAGGCGTTGCTGCGGGTCCTGGACGACCGCCCGACCTTCTCGCCTCAGATGCTGGGCTTCCTCGAGTGGGCCGCTGGGTACTACCACGTCCCCGTGGGCCGGATGCTCGATCGCTCGATCCCGCGGGAGCTGAAGACATCGTCCGGGGAGACCTTTGAGCCCGAGAAGACCCGCCGGATGATCCAGCGGACCGCCACCGCGGTTCCTGAGGATCTGAAGATCACCCCGGTTGTTGCCCGGCTCTTCGAGGCCCTCGCCGCCGGGCCGGTCTCGTGGACCGAGCTGCGACGCGTGACCCGGGCCAACAAGGCGCATCTGGATCGCCTCCTCGCTGCGGGGTTGGTGGAGGAGTTTCGGGAGCGCCTCTTCCGAGAGGTAGCGGGGGAGGAGGGGCTCGGCCTGGGCAGCGTGGACCTGCGCCTTACCTCTGAGCAGCAGGCAGCGATGGACCGCATCGGGCCGCGGGTGGGGGAGGGGTACGCGCCCTTTCTCCTGCACGGGGTCACCGGGAGCGGCAAGACGGAGATCTACCTTCGCCTGGCCGCGCTCGCCCTGGATCGGGGACGGACAGCGCTGGTTCTGGTTCCGGAGATAGCGCTGACGCCTCAACTCATGGCGACCTTCCAGGCCCGCTTCGGGGACGCGGTGGCGGTACTCCATTCAGCGTTGAGCCCCGGGCAGCGCTACGATCAGTGGTGCCTTATCGCTGAGGGGAAGCGTGCCATCGTCCTGGGCGCCAGATCAGCGATCTTCGCACCCATGCCTAACCTTGGCCTCCTGGTCGTTGATGAGGAGCACGAGCCGTCCTTCAAGCAGGAACAGGAGCCCTACTACAACGCCCGGGACCTGGCCCTGGTGCGGGGGCGGGAGGCCGGGGCGTCGGTGGTCCTCGGCTCAGCGACGCCGTCCCTCGAGAGCTACCATAACGTACGATTGGGGAAGTTGACCCTGGTGTCTCTGCGCCGCCGGGCCACTCCACGTCCCCTGCCCGATATGGACCTGATCGACCTGCGCCGGCGCAAGACCATTGATAGCAACGGAATCTTCAGCGACGTCCTGGCCGAGCGTATCGAGGAGAACCACGCGGCGGGCGGGCAGACGATCCTCTTCCTGAATCGTCGGGGCTACGCGCCCTTTCTCCTCTGTCAGAACTGCGGCTACGTGCCCCCCTGTCCCGACTGTGCGGTCTCCCTGACCTACCACGAGCACCCCTGGAAGCGGCTCACCTGCCACTACTGCGATTATTCGGCCCAGGTCCCCGAGACCTGTCCGTCCTGCGGCGGCGGGGCCTTGGAGCGGGTCGGCTACGGGCTCCAGCGGGCAGCGGAGTCCATCGGGGAGCTCTTCCCCAACCTGAGCTACGAGATGGTGGATGCGCGCACGGGACAGCGGCGTCTCATGGAGGTGTTGCAGCGCTTCAAGCGAGGCCGCCTCGATATCCTTCTGGGGACCCAGATCCTGGCCAAAGGCCACGACTTCCCCGGGGTCTCACTCGTGGGGGTCCTCCTGGCGGACCAGGCCCTGGGGTTTCCGGATATCCGGGGCTCGGAGCGGACCTTCCAGCTCCTGACCCAGGTGGCGGGCCGGGCGGGCCGGGGGGAACGCACCGGGCGGGTTGCGGTGCAGACCTATATGCCGCAGCATCCGTCGTTGATTCGTGCCCAGGCCCACGACTTCGAGGGCTTCGCGGAGGAGGAGCTGCGCCTGCGCCGACTCCGGGGATGGCCTCCGTACACGGCCCTGGCTCTGGTCAGGTTGACGGGCAAGGACGACGAGATCGTGGAGGAGGTCTCCCGTCGTCTGGCAGGGGCTCTGGAGCATGCTGCGAAGCCCCTGGGCGTGGAGGTCATGGGCCCCACGCCCGCGCCGATAGCGCGGATACGAACCCGCCTGAGGATTCAGATTCTGCTACGTGCACCGGGGCGTGGTCCCTTGCAGCGCCTGGTTGCCGAGGCCCTGCCGATAATCTCCCGTCTGGTTCCACGCAAGGTCCGCGCAGACGTAGATGTTGATCCGATCGATATGATGTGACCCAACCGGAAGCCACGGTCGCAGGCTCCCGGCTGGGCTCGGGAACGCACCCCGCTCCCTGACGGTCACGGCTCGTTGGCTGCACCGCTGCCTATGAATACTTCTCTTTCAACAGGAACGAGAGGGTAGGGGGCGCGCAGCTTCGGCAGTAGCCGTGGTGGTCCACGAGGCGATCTACGAATGCTGCTGCGACTGGTCCCCGGTCTCCGGGAAGGTCCTCCTCGTCCAGGTATAGGAGTGCGTCCTTGATCCGCTTCTCTAAGTCGCTACGGTGCGCGTCAAAGTAGTTGGCGCGCATGGTATGCAGGAGCTCAGAGAACAGCTCGTCGTAGTTCAACTCAGCGCTTCCCGACTCCAGCGCGAGGGCTGCCACCCGGCCGAGGAACTGCTCCCGGGAGGCCCGGCGGTCACCGCCGCGCCCGGCGAGGTCCTCGACGTGCTCCATGAAGGCCTCGTCCGCATTTTCCTCCCGGCCGGTTACAGGGTTGACGACCTTCTGGCCCTTGAGCCATGCCGAGACCTGGTGCGCGTAGCGCCGGAGGAGGTCCGTGAAGTTGTCGTCGGTCACCAGGTCCATGGCATTACGGACCTCGTCATCCACAAGGACCGCGTAGTGGGCTCGGACCGCGTCAAGGAAGGCCGCCGCGTCGTGGTAGCCTTCGTCGGGTTTGATCTGGAGGTATTCGTAGATGCTCGGATCCCGGATGAGATCTTCGATGGCCCGGAAGCAGGCCAGGGGGTGGAGGCACTCGAACTCCTCGTCGGCCGCGGCGCTGTGCAGAACACCTCGCAGCTCCCTCGGAGACGCGCCGAACGCACCCTCGTAGACAGGTTCGCCTTCAAACTCCCGGTACAGGTCCGGCGCGATGGCCAGGAAGTCGGCCCTTGACTCAGGCGGCACGCTTTCCGGGACGCGCCGATCCGCGTAGAGCAGGACCTTGTCCAGCGGCGTAAGCGCCTTTATGACCTCGCTGAGCGCCTCAGGGTAGCTCTCGGGGTCTGGGCGTCGCATTCGGGTGAGCACTCCCCAGAGGGCCACCATCATGGTGGCATGGGGCGCAATGTGACGATTCACCACGTCTTCGGTGACTTGGTGGTCGTAGATGCCGGTCTCCACCCGGTAGTCCCGGATGTAGGGCACACGGATCAGGCTGAAGCGGGCCTTGAAGGATGGGAAGTCGGGGGACTGCTTGAACGCTGCCAGGTGCTGGTCGTTGGTGGTGCCCAGGTAGACCATGTCCAGGTAGAGGACGCTGTCCCCCACGGGCACGGCGGACTTCTCGGTGGAGGACAGGAGGTATTTGAAGCT
>CAYOTU010000408.1:0-3651 GCA_964406905.1 uncultured Myxococcales bacterium
GGGTCTTCCCCCTCCGTCCCATGCAACTCCACAAGATCGTGGTGGCCTACGACGTGGACCTCCTGCGCGCGGGCAAAGACCTGATCTACGCGCTGGATCTCCCCTCCACGAAGGTGGAGACCATCGTGGATCTCCACGTGGACACCGAGGGCGGCCTGTCCCACACCGTGGCCCCGGGCGTTGAGCCTGTGGCGGGGGAGGGCGTGGCCCATTACCGCTTCGAGCGGACCGCCGCGCCGACGATCACCGTGCGCATCGAGTCCCGGGACGCGGCGCTGATGACCGGGACCGATCCCGAGACCGGTGACTTCCTGGCGGCCCGCTTCGTGCCCCCCCTGGCGGACATCAAGTCAACTGAGACCCCGAAAGGGATGACCCGCGCTGTGTTCATGGTGGACACCTCCCTCAGCGCGAACCCTGAGAAGTTCAACGTCTGGTTGGGCCTGGTGAAGGCCCTCCTCGATGAGAACCGTGACCAGCTCACCGAGTTCGCTGTCCTCTTCTTCAACGTGGAGGCTTTCTGGTGGCGTAGCGAGTTCACCACGAACACGCCCGAGAACGCGGCCGCGCTCGCTGACTTCGCGAAGACCCTGGCCCTGGAGGGTGCGACGGATCTGGACGCGGCCCTCGCCACGGCCGGGGCCCCAGCTTGGCATCCAGGCGAGGGAGCGTGGGACACGTTCCTGCTCAGCGACGGCGCAGCGACCTGGGGCGAGGGAAACAACCACGCGCTGGCCGCGCGCCTGCGGGGCGCAAACCGAGGCGCGCTCTTCGCGTATCGCACGGGCCTGTCCGGCACCGACACTGCGGTGCTGACCCACCTCACCCGTGAGAGCGGCGGTGCGCTCTTCGCTGTGGTCGGGGAGTCCCAGATCAAGGCCGCTGCCACGGCCCACCGGGCCCGTCCATGGCGGATCGTCGGCCTGGAAATCGAGGGCGGCTCAGACCTGCTCCTCGCTGGACGCCCCGGCGCGCTCTTCCCGGGCCAGGAGCTGACCCTGGTGGGGCGCGGCGTGCCGGTCGAAGGCGCGCCGATCAAGCTGCGCCTGTCGCAGGCCGGAGTCGAGACCATCTTCGAGATTCCTGTTGCGGTGCGGATCACCTCGGATATGGCCCCACGGGTCTACGGCCAGGTGGCCGTGGGCCAGTTGGAGTCCTTCGACACAGCCGCTGAAGACGTGGCGGGTGCGTTCGCGCGCCACTTCCGTGTCGTGGGCAAGACCACCAGCCTGCTGATGCTGGAATCTGAAGAGGACTACCTGCGCTACAACATCAAGCCCGAGGAGGATGCGTTCCTGGTGAAGGGGACGCCGACGGGTGCGCTGATTGCAAAGATCCTGGCGGAGATCGGGGACGCGCTGGGGGATCCCAAGGCAGCGTTCCTGGCCTGGCTGGAGAAGCTGCGCCGTATGCCCGGCATGGAGTTCGAGTTGTCCGCTGCCCTGAAGGTCGTGCTGGAGCAGCTCCCAGCGGACAGCTTCCGTGTGGACGCGCCTGGGCTCTCCTGCGCGCTGCGCACCATGAAGCAGATCCCGGGTACCCTCCAGGAGCAGCTTATTACCAGGAAGCTGAGCTATGACCAGTGGACAGCAGAGGCGGAGCGGCGACTCAAGGAGTTTGGCCCTGCGGACGCGCTAAAGGCGCTCAGCACCATGGTGGAGAACGCGCCCGGAGATTCGGTCCTGGCCCGTGACGTGGGCTTCAGCGCGATGGAGATGGGCCTCAGCGCGCAGGCCTACCACCTGTTCCGTCGGGTGGCCGCGTCCCGTCCCTTCGAGCCCCAGACCTACCGCGCCATGGCCCAG
Source organism: uncultured Myxococcales bacterium (assembly GCA_964406905.1). Classification (GTDB taxonomy): domain Bacteria; phylum Myxococcota_A; class UBA9042; order CAIXZC01; family CAIXZC01; genus CAZNWW01. Next base: position 1,806 of record CAYOTU010000408.1, read on the forward strand.
GCTTTGACAGCGCTGGGCGCGTATGACATGGCGCTGCTCTACTACGAGGTGGGTATGATTGGCCGTTGGGACTCCCGGTTCGGCGAGTTCAGGAAGATCCTGCTGATGGACTACCAGAAGTTCCTGGAGAAGGTCGCCGCGGGGACGATCAAGGTGCGCTCAGCGGACTACGCTAAGGCCCGGCTGGAGACCGTCTCGAAGGAGATCGGCCTGTCGAAAGCGGACCTGGTGGTGATGATCGACTGGAACACCGACGGCACGGACGTGGACCTGCATGTATTGGAGCCCACTGGCGAGGAGTGCTACTACAGCAACCCCAACACCCGCATCGGCGGGCGCCTCACCATGGACGTGACCGAAGGGTATGGTCCCGAGATGTACGTCCTGGAGAAGGCCCCGCCCGGAACCTATGAGATCAGGGCGAAATACTTCTCCTCGGCCCAGAACCGGGCCTCGACCCGCACCAAGGTCTTCGCTACAGTCTATCGGGACTGGGGACGCGGCACCGAGTCGGTTCAGAAGAAGACCGTGGTCCTCCGGGACGGCAAGGAGATGCACGACCTGGCTACGATTGTTGTGAAGGGCGCAAAAAGGTAGAGCTTGCCGCCCGGTATCAAGTCTGGTGTAGTGGTCTGAATGGTGGCGATGAACTGAGGCGGGATCCACGGTCGCAGGCTCCCGGCTGGGATCGTCCGTCGACGTCGATGGAGGACATAATGGGCAAGGGGTATATGGGGAAGATCCTGTGGGTGGACCTGGGCACTGGTGAGATCCGGCGGGAGACCGTGGAGGACCAGGTCTACGAGGAGGTGCTCTCGGGGATTGGCCTCGGTGTGCGGCTCCTCTACTCCCGTATTCCTGCCGGCGCGGACGCGCTGGGGCCCGACAACGTTATCGGCTTTGTCAGTGGTCTTCTTACCGGCACCGGGAGTGTGCTCACCGGGCGCTGGACGGCCTGTGCGAAGAGTCCTCTCACCGGCGGCTGGGGAGACGCGAACTGCGGTGGTTACCTCTCCCCCGCGATAAAGCGGGCTGGCGTGGACGGGATCTTCTTCACCGGTATTGCGGAGACCCCGAAGGTCCTGGTGGTGGACGGCGATGACGCAGTCCTCGAGGATGCGGGGGAGCTCTGGGGCATGGACTGCATCGAGACCGAGGACAGCCTCAAGGCCCGCCTCCCCGAGAAGGGCGGCAAGTGGCAGGTAGCGTGCATCGGCCCAGCGGGTGAGAAGCTCAGCCTCATCTCGGGCATCAGCAATGATCGCGGGCGCTTCGCCGCGCGAAGCGGTCTGGGCGCGGTCATGGGTGCGAAGCGGCTCAAGGCCCTGGCCGTGCGCGGGAAGACAAAGATCGAGGTTGAGCACAAAGACGAGATCCTGCGTCTATCTAAGGACTTCTCCGCCGGCCTCAAGAAGGGCGAGGCCATGATGAAGATCCTGGGGAACAAGGTCTTCCGTTTCCTGGGCAAGGTGGGACGCCACGGTCCTGTGATGCGTCAGCCAGCGGACGCGTTCCGGTTCATCCTGAAGAAGTATGGCACCAGCGGTCTCACGACCTTCAGTGCGGAGAACGGAGACAGCCCCGTGAAGAATTTCAGCGGGGTCGGGTTCCGGGACTTCCCCATGCGCCTGGCGTCGAAGGTCGGCGACGACAACGTGATCAAGTACGAGATAAAGAAATACGGCTGCTACTCCTGCCCGATCAAGTGTGGCGGCATCGTCGCTGTCCCCGGTGGCCCCCACCCGGTGCAGGAGTCCCACAAGCCCGAGTACGAGACCCTCTGCGCGTTCGGGGCCCTCTGCCTCGTGGACGACTTGGAGACGATTATCCTGATTAATGACCTCTG
>CAYOTU010000409.1:0-3642 GCA_964406905.1 uncultured Myxococcales bacterium
AGGCGCCCTGGTCGTGGCAGGCCATCGGTGCGGGGCAGACGACCGGGTTCGCGCCAACGCAGGCGCCGTCTGCGCAGGTATCGGTCTGGGTGCAGAGGTCGCCGTCGTCGCAGCTCGCCGTGTTGTTCGTGTGCTGGCAGCCCTGCGACGGGATGCACATGTCCGCGGTGCAGGGGTTGAGGTCATCGCAGTCAGCGTCGGTCTGACACATGTAGGTAACGTCCACGAGGGTCGCACCGATCGGCCCGCCGAACGAGATAGCGTCCAGCTCCCCGTCCCCGTCTGAGTCGATGTCCGGCCCCAGGCCCGTCAAGAGCGCATCCAGCAGCTCGGGCGTGATGCCGGGGGGCAGGTCGGCCGGGTCGAGCAGCAGGAACATGGCCTGCGCGTCGGCCTTGGTCACCGCGGCACCCGCGGCGCCGTTCAGGCCGGAGATGTCACCAGCGGACACATCGTCTCCCTCGAGGGTGGCGACGATCGCGGCGTTGTGGACCATGAAGTTCACGGGCTGACCGTTGTAGGTGGTCTCGAAGCCGTTGTCCTCGTCCACGCCGCCGCCAAGTAAGAGGGTCCCGCCCTCGACGTGTGCGGTGAGGCTGTAGATCGGGACACAGAGCTCATCGAAGTTCCACCGGCCGACGGTGAACTCGCACGCGTCCTCCTTGACGTCGCAGTCCGCGTTGGACGGAGTAAGGAGCCCCTGGTACAGCGGAACCTCGAAAGGCGTGCCATCCGCCGTGAAGTTCGAGAAGTCCATGAGGAGGGTGCCGCCCGCAACCGCGATTCCCTGATCGATGAGCTGTTCCTGCAGCTCAGGCGAGAACGCGGAGACAACTGTGCCGAGCTGGTTGTCCAGCCCGTCGGAGCAGACGGAAGGGGGCGCGCAGGTGGGCAGCTCGTCCACGTTTACAGCGTGGCCGGGGAAGCCGTCTTCGGCTAGAGACGCTGACTGGAGCGCTAGAATCTTCGTAAAGTCCACGAAGGGGCTGCAGTCGGGGATCTGAGGCGTCGATCCAACGCAGATCGTGTCCATGCATACATCGTCGATGGTGTCGGGGTTCAGGTCGTCGCAGGGGCTGCCGTTGTCGTAGCACAGGCCGGCCACGTCGCAGGTTCCCTCATCCACCTCGCCGTTGCAGTTGTCATCCACCTGGTTACAGGTGTCGTCTACGTCGGACGCTGGCTGGGCCTCTGCGCAGGGGATCACTATCCCGTCAATGCAGGCAGAGGGGGTGTTGTTGTCCAGACAATAGCCGATACCGCAGGTGTCATCCGCGACATAGTCGTCGTCCGGCGTTCCGTCGCAATCATCGTCCACGTTGTCGCAGGTCTCGTCGGTGTTCGACAGGGACGCGCCACCTGCGCAGGGCGTCACGACACCGTCCACGCAGGTGGAAGGTGTGTTGCTGTCGTGGCAGTAGCCGACGCCGCAGGTGTCGTCAGCAGCGTAGTCGTCATCCGGAACCCCGTCGCAGTCGTCGTCGAAGTCGTCGCAGGTCGTGTCCGTGTCCGCACAGGTCCATTCACCGAATGTGATAATCGGCTTGAAGGTGGCCTGCGCGTCCAACACCGGGGTCTCGATGAAAGCGGTGGAGTTGACCACCGCACCCATGTCGTCGAGCACGTCGATGATCACGACCAAGCCCATCGCCTCGGCCGTGTTGATACCGCTGACGTGGGTCGTATAGACGCCACCGCCCGCGTATTCCGCGGTGGTGATCAGGCCGCTGGCGGTAGCGACATGTGCGCCCGTGAACTGGAGGGTGTCGATGTTGAGCGCTGACGCGACCTCGAAGCGCACCTGGCAGAACTCCGTGACCGGGACCTGGTCCCTGTCTACGATCAGCGCGTTCAGGTCGTACTGGCCAAAGCTATCGGGATCCTCCACTGCTGTGATGTCCAGGAAATGGGTCAGGCGGGCCAGGTTCTGGGAGCCATAGAACGCGTCGGTGAGCAGGACCTCTCCGTCAGGGAAGATATCGGACTGCTCCAACTGCGTAGCGTCAGGAATCACGAGCGGCGGATCCACCGAGATCTTCTGGATGAAGAGCACGTCAGCGATAGAGAAGGCCTCGTCGTCGTTCGCGTCGCCCCAGATTCCACCCGGAGGCGGGTCCAGCTCGCCGTCGCCCGCGACGATGGGGCGGGGGGTGGGCTCACCGATGGTTATCTCGTCGGTGTCGATCACGCCAACTACAGTCCCGCCGATGCTGGTGACCGTGGGACCCAACTTGAGCGCCTTGAAGGTCAGAACTGCCACTTCGACGCCGCTGCCGATGACCTCGGGGCCGGTGACCGGCGGCGACGCGTTCATGAAGATGACGCCCGGCTGGGAGATGTTTGAGCTGAACAGCGCGCCGGTGATGCCCGCGCCCACGTTTACGTCCTGGGCCTCGAGGACATCCGGGTCGTAGTAGATCTCGAGGTCGATGCCGCCCAGCGGAAAGCCGCCCGTGTGCACGCGCACCTCCATCTCGAAGACCTCGTCGACCGCGCGATCAGGGAACGCCAACCAGGAGTAATCGCCGAGGTCCACGTCGCCAGCAGCGGGGAGGAGGTTCACCGCGATATCGAGGGGGGTGGGGGGATCGTAGAGCACGCCGTTGTCCACAGCGTCATCGACGTCGACAGAGAAGGTCACCAGACCGTTCCCGTGGGTAGTAGCCAGCCCGTCCTGCTCGACCGTAGCGAACTCATCTTCGGTGCTGGCGAAGTGAAGGAGGCCGGGGATCAGTTCCGCGCCGGTGAGCTGGTTGCGGGTGCCGTCTGCGAACGCGCACCACACATCGAGCTGGCCGGTGCCCACGCCCTTGACGCCGTGGAGGGTGTTCCCAGGCGCGTATGACAGATCACAGGCAGCGATGTCCTCGAGGGCCTCGTCCACGGTAATCCCGAGGGGAAGGGTAGAGTGGCCGCTGTTCTCTGCGACCACGTCGACCGCGCCCCCGGCGATCGCTGTGACGATCGGCTGACCTGCGTATGAGATCACGCCGGCCTGCGCTGTGGTCGTACCCGGATCGTAGATGTTGACGTTGGTCAGGGGGTGGGCCGTGATATCCAGGATTGATCCGTCGGTGAACCAGTTGTGGATCTCCAGCTCGGAGCGCTGCCAGACGCCGGTGCCTTCGATGAAGGAGAGCGTATGCTCCGGGACGCGGTCCGTACCGCCGGGGGTGTACAGCTCCCAGCTTTCAACCATGATTTCCAGATGGGTCACCACCTCCATGTCGACGGTGGCGGAGAGGGTTTCGAGGTAGGTACCTGGAAAAGTGATCAACACCGGCGCCAACCCGTGGGTCGTTCCCGTCGAGGAGACCAGGCCGGGGAAGCAGTCCGGGACTCCGTCGCAGTCGTCGAAGCTGTTCACCGTGATGATGTCGTCCGGATCTCCGGTGACCGCGTCGTAGTTGGTCCGCGGATCCGCTGTGAAGTCCTTTGACGTACCGTCTGCGAAGAAGACGGTGACGGTGATCTGGCGCTCCACGGGGAGACCGAGCAGGGTCGCTGCCACGTCATCTTCGGTCAGCGCGAGGCGTGGGTCGGAGACCACGGCGGTCACGTCGGTCGGAGCCGGCAGATCCACGAGATAAGGAGCGGCGCAAAAATAACTTCAGTAGGCTGGTCGTAATCGTGCCTCTATCG
>CAYOTU010000410.1:0-3629 GCA_964406905.1 uncultured Myxococcales bacterium
GGGATGCATCCCCTCACCGGAGCGATCACCGATGTCATCGTTGACGAAATCCGACTCAACGAGGCAGCAATGTACGACACCAACTTCGCACCCGCCACGGTCCTGTCCGTAGGCCCGGACACCCAACTGATGCTCCACCTCGACGAGGGGACAGGGAACCTGACAGCGGATACGTCGGGTAACGGCAACGACGGGACCTGTACCGCGTGCCTCTGGTCCATGGGCGCGTGCGCGGTCACAGGGGAGGAGCCCCCGCCCCAGATCAACCCGGCCGGGAGCTACTCCCTGTCCCCTTGGATCAACCATACCTGCGCTTGGGGGCTCGTCTCGTTGAACTACCCATACTTCAATTTCCTCATGGACGGTGACTCGCTCTTCGTAGAACCGAAAATGAACGACGACCTGGGCTGCAACATGACCGGGTCTTACGACCCGGGGACCAGCTCCTTCAGCGCGGGCTGCACCTACTACGGGACCTGCAACGAGACCTACAACCTCTCGGGGACGTTCAACCCGGACAACTCCTGGAGCGGGACCTGGTCAGTGAGCTTCTCGGGGACATGCTTCGACTGCAACTACTTCAGCGACAACCTCACGGGGACTAAGCTGTAACCTCGACCCCCTTGACGCGGTGCCCCTGTGATCCTATTAACCGAGGTCATGACTTTTTCTAGGAGGCACACCATGCGCGCCCTCTTCATTTCCATGCTTCTCATCGCCCTCTCCATCCCCGCTGCTGCAGCGAAGCACCGCTGCGGACACCAGGTCCTCAACGAAATCACGCCCTGGGACGCACGCCCCTGGACTGGGCCCGTGAAGTGTGGCCGAGGATTCCCGTCTGTCGGGGACCAGCGAGACTTCTGGGTCTACGACCTCTCGGTCATGCCCCCCAAGAATGTCACCGTGGCCGCCACCTGCCGGGCCGTCGGCACACGGAGCGCTGTCTGGGTCAGCGACATTGAGTGGGACGGCGCGGTGACCCAGGCGGACCTGGACAGCATCCTGCAGGGTCTCGAGACGGCCACGCCGCGCACCCCGGATGCAGGGCTGATTCAGGGCGATATTGATCTTTTTGGCCTCCCACCCTACTTCGCTGAGGGCGACCCGGACCTTTCGATCCTGATCTACGCGCTCCAGGGCTACAAGGGCTACCTCTTCGACGGCTACTTCCGCGCTGAGGACCTGTCCCCTTTCAACCCCGCGTGCCAGAACAACCCGTCACTCTACTGCTCCAACGAGTTGGGGATGATCCACGTCAACGCTAACAAGCCGGGCTCAAACTACATGGTGGGCGTCATCGCGCATGAATACCAGCACATGATCCACTTCGCCAAGGACCCCTACGAGGAGGTCTGGCTCAACGAGGCCATGTCCGAACTGGCCATGATCTGGCTGGGCTACGAAGACGATGGCAATCTCGGCTTCTTCTGTGACAACCCCGACGCGCCCCTGGTGGTCATGGACTACGTGGACTACGGCGCGGTCCTCCTCTTCGGCGCGTACCTCGAGGAGCGCATCGGCCCCGAGGGCATCGCCGCTTTCGTGGCCGACACCCTCACCGGCATCACCGGGGTCAAGGGGCACCTCCTAGAGGGCGCCACCTGGGAGAGCCTCTTCGGTCAGTGGATCGCTGCCAACCTGCTGGACGCGCCAGCCGCGGCCGACGGGGAGTTCGGCTACAAGCTGATCGAGGTTCCCGAATTCGCGGTCGAGCCCCTGGGTACAGTCCCGGTGGACACCCAGGTGACGATACCCCCTTACGCTGGCGGCTATTTCACCCTGGACATGACAGCGGTGCCCCCCGACGAGACCCTGGCGGTCACCTTCGACCCCATGGGCAGCGACTCCATGGCCCACGCGCTCCTCCCGGGGACCGTCCGGGTGCTCCACCTGCCGGCGAACGAGGAGGTGCTCCTCCCCGCGGAGATGGCCGACTCAGCGCTCCGCTTGACCGCGTCCAACCCCGGGGATGCCCCGGCCCAGGTGCATTTCACAATCGACTCGGTCTTCATGCCCGAACCCGAGCCCCAGCCCGAGCCCGGCCCCGAATCCGAAGCCGACGTGGTCATCGGTCCCGAGCCCGACACGAGTGGCCCGGCGGACGACACCGTCACACCAACGGACACGACCGGTGGTGATGAGGGCGGCGGCGGAGGAGGAGGCTGCACCCGAAGCGCGGGCTCAGCCGCGGGCCCCCTGGCTCTGCTCCTGGGCTTCGGAATTGCGGCCTTCGCACTCCGCGTACGGATGCGACTGCCCTGGTAAACGAGGGAATGAGGGTTGACATGAAGACCCGCGCCCGTAAAATGTTACGGCTTTGGATGTTAGAGAGGTGTCGTGCGGAGGGACGGCCGCGGGCACTGACTCATGAAGTTTATTTTGGTTTCACGGAGGTAGGTACGATGAGACTGGCGACCATCCTGACGAGTTTGCTCCTGGTTCTGGGCCTGGCGGTCATGGGCTGCGACAGCGGCAGCGACGACGGCGATGATACCACCACGGGCGGTGACGAGTGCGATCCCGCGTGCGTGGCCGGCTTTACCTGCATCAACGCCAAGTGCGTCGACGACACCTCGGGCGATGACGACGTCACGATCCCCGACGACGACACCATCGTCGATCCGGTCTGCGATCCCATTTGCCTTGGCAAATGCGGCGCAATCGGCGACTGCGACTGCGGCGGCTGCGGGGACGGCTTCTCCTGCGTGGAGGCCACCAACACCTGTGCGGTCGACGTAGTCGATCCCCCGGACTGCAACATCGTATGCGCGGGCAAGGACTGCGGGACCTTTGAGGGCTGCGAGTGCGGCGTGTGCGCCGCGGGCTTGACCTGCAACGAGACCACAGGCATGTGCGAGGACATCTGCGTGCCCCAGTGCGAAGGCAAGCAGTGCGGTCCCGACGACTGCGGAGGCTCCTGCGGCCTCTGCCCCTGCGTGGGCTGCGACCCCTCCTTCATCACCTGCGACGAAGGCACCGGCCAGTGCGTGGGCCAGGACGAGTTGACCTGCTCAGAGATCAACGACTGCATGGCCGGCTGCGCCCCCGACAACCAGGCATGCATCCAGGACTGCATGAACAAAGGCTCCATGGAGGCCCAGGGCCAACTCAACGGCCTGATCCAGTGCCTCATCGACAACGGCGCGCAGCAGTGCCCCCCCGGCGACACGCAGTGCCAGAACGACATCATCACGGAATTCTGCATGCCCCAGTTCGAGGCCTGCTTCCCCGCTGGCACGCTCTCCTGCTCCGAGGTCTTCGACTGCATGGGCCTCTGCGCCCAGGGTGACCAGCCCTGCTTGCAGGCGTGCTACTCCGACGGAACAGCAGATGCCCAGGCCCAGTACCAGGCCATCGCTACCTGTGTGATCGAGCAATGCGGCGAGCAGCCCACCGAGGAGTGCGCCAACGCGGCCCAGCAAGGTGCATGCGCGGCCGCCTTCGCCGACTGCTTCAACCTTGGTAAGCCCGGCTTTGCCACGGGTCCGAACGGCGGCTCCTCCGCGGACTACGTCAACATGAAGATGTGGCTCATGGGCCTGGACAAAGACAAGCTCTACAACCACTAGGGGGCTGGACCTCAGGGTTCGTTGCCGGCTGCGGGGCGAGGCAGCCCTGACCGGGCCATG
>CAYOTU010000411.1:0-3621 GCA_964406905.1 uncultured Myxococcales bacterium
GATGTGGTCGGCCATGGCCTCGTCAAGGGTGGCGAAGGGCCGCGCTCCTCCAGCTTCGGAATTGTCCGGTCGGGCGGCCGCAGCGTCCTCCCGCCGGAGGGCCGGGCCGTCCCGGCAGACGCCGAGCGCGGTGGGAATGTCCAGGTGCTTGCCGTTTCCGAGGATAGCGGCCCGCTCAATGACCGCGGCCAATTCCCGGACGTTCCCGGGCCAGGAGTAGTCGCAGAGAAGCTCCAGGTCCTGCGCGGAGAGGGCGAGCGCGGCGCCCCCCAGGCGCCTCCCCGCGCGCTCCGCGAAGTGCGCGGCGAGCGCGGGAATGTCCTGGACGCGTTCGCTCAACGCGGGCAGGCGGATCGGAAAAACGCTCAGGCGATACCAGAGGTCCTCCCGGAAGCGTCCCTCGGCCACCATCTCCTCAAGGCGCTGGTTCGTCGCGGCGACGATGCGGACGTCCACCCGCAAGGGCCGCTGCCCTCCGACGCGCTCCATGGTCCCATCCTGGAGCACCCGCAGGAGCCGGACCTGCGCGGCGGGGGGCAGCTCTCCGATCTCGTCGAGGAAGAGGGTCCCCCCGTCCGCGCGTTCGAACCAACCCTTCCTGGAGGCGATCGCCCCTGTGAAGGCCCCTCGCTCGTGCCCGAACAGCTCCGAGTCGATGAGTTGCGGAGGGATGGCCCCGCAGTTCACCCGTACCACCGGCCCACGGGCGCGGGCGGACCGCGTATGGAGCGCACGGGCGATGACCTCCTTGCCCGAGCCGGTCTCTCCCAGGATGAGCACCGGTGCATCCGTCGGCGCGACCTGCTCCACCCTCTCGATGACCTTCTGGAGACCGCCGGAGCACCCGATGACGACCTCGCTGATGTCTTGCCGTTGCAGGCGGGAGAGCAGCGCCTCCCGATCCGCCTCCAGGGCAGCGCGCATGTGCGCGATCTCCTGGAGCCGCTGGTCGTTCTCGAATGCGGCCCGGAGGGGCGCGATCGCCACCTGGAGCGCGTCAACGGCGCGGGCGTCGAAGCCCGCTGTCTCCGGCGCGACTAGGAGCGCTACCGCGACGGGCGCACCGCCGGAGATCAGGGGACCGGCGATGACCGCGCCCGGGACCTCCTGCGGGACGAGGAGGCCCCGCAGCGCCGGCGACTCCTCCGCAAGTAGGGACATCCGCTCTGTCTTCGCCCAGCGCTGTAGCCGGCGAAGCGCGCCCGGGACCAGCCGAGAGCGGCGGCCAGGCCCCGGGGACGGCGCGCCCTCCCCGGGGCTGCCGATGGCCTCCGTGACCAGCAGGGGCGGGTCCTGGGAGATGTTCAGGCTCCGGATCAGGAGCAGGTCGATGGGGACATGGTCGTGGATGATCCCCGCGATGCGCGGGATCGAATCCTCCATCTCCCGGTGTTGGCTGACCGCCCGCCAGAGCTTCGCCTCTAGGTCCATGTCGGTCCCCCTCCCCGGAGCACGGCCCGGGCTCTCCCTGGGAGATACCGCATGCTCGGTGGTGTTTCCAGTGATTCCCACGCAGCCGGTTAGATCGGGAGGGAGGTTGCGTCCGCGGGGTAGGCACGCGCTGTGGTGATCTCGATGCCGATCCGGCACCCCGGTTCGATCCCCTTGAGCAGGCTGCTGCGGCGGGGAAACTGGGCGACGATCCGTCCCGCGCCGTCCGCGATGGCGTGCACCTGGACCCGATCCCCCAGGGTGACCACCCGTTCCACCGTCCCGATGCCGGTGTCCTCGCGCCAGAACTTGAGGTCGTAGGAGCGGATCACCAGGTGCGACGGACCGGGGACCACTGTGCCGGTGACCGATGCCCGCAGTGTCCCGGCCGTGGCGACGCCGTCCGCAACCACCGCCGGGAAGACGTTGACCTCCCCGACGAAGCGCGCGATGAACTCGGTCTGAGGGTGGTCCAGGATGTCCGTCGGCGTCCCGCTTTGTTCGAGCGCGCCGTGGTGGATGACCAGGACCCGGTCCGAGACCGAGAACGCCTCTTGCTGATCGTGGGTGACGAAGATCGAGGTGATGCCGACCTCGTCGTGCATCCGCCGGAGCCACTGCCGCAGCTCGTCGCGGACCTTGGCGTCCACCGCGCCGAAGGGTTCGTCGAGGAGGAGGAGCCGAGGCTCCGGCGCAAGCGCTCTGGCCAGCGCGACCCGCTGGCGCTGGCCCCCGGAGAGCTGGGAGGGGTACCGGGTCTCGAAGCCCGCCAGGCCCACCAGGGCGAGCAGCTCCCGTGCGCGGAGCAGCGCATCTTTGCGGGGAACCCGTCGGATCCGCAATCCGAACGCGACGTTCTGCTCCACGGTGTAGTGGTGGAAGAGCGCATAGTGCTGGAAGACGAAGCCGATCGCGCGGCGCCGGGCGTGCAGGGCCGTCGCCTCCTCGTCCCCGAACCATACGTAGCCCGCGTCCGGGGCCTCGAGGCCGGCGAGGATCCTCAGGATAGTGCTCTTCCCGCTGCCCGACGGCCCGAGGAGCGCGACCAGGGTGCCGCTTTCCACCTCGAAGCTGACGTCGTCGACGGCCACGAAGTCTCCGAACCGCTTCGAGAGTCCTTCCACGCGGATGTTCATGTGTTCACCTTCCTGCTGCGTGTCTTTGCCCACTCCAGGCCCAGGAGCAGCACGATGCTCGTGAGCGCCAGGAGCACGGCCATGCCGTACGCGCCCGCTGACTCCCGCTCCTCGACCGCGTCGGCGATGAAGGTCGTGGCGGTCTGGGTCTTGCCGGAAATGCTCCCGCCGAGCACCAGGACCGCGCCGAACTCGCCCAGGGTCCGGGCGGTGGTCATCAGGAGCCCGTAGGCCAGCCCAAGGCGGACGTTCGGGAGGGTCACGTACCAGAAGGTCTGCCATGCGGACGCGCCGAGGATCGTCGCGGCCTCCTCGTCGTCGGTGCCCTGCTCCTCCATCACGTAGGCGATCTCCCGGACCGTGAAGGGGAGGGTGACGAAGAGCGTCGCGATGACGAGCCCGGGGAAGGAGAAGATGACCTTCAGGTGCAGCGCCTCGAGGACCGGATTGAGCCAGCCGCCCCGACCCAGGAGCAGGAGAAAGGCGAGGCCGATCATGACCGGGGAGATAGCGAGGGGCAGGTCCACCAGCGCGCTCAGGAGGGCGCGCCCCGGGAACCGGTGTCGGACGATGGCGATCGCCCCGATCAGGCCGACGACCGCGTTCACGCAGAGGGCGATTCCCACCAGCGCCAGGGATATCTCGATGGCGTGGATCGCGTCGGGACGGGTGAAGATGGCGATGATCCTCGACGCGCCGAGCCTGACCGTCTCGATGAGGAGCGCGATCATCGGCCCGACGAGGATCACGAGGAGGTAGGCGAGGGCCAGACCGATGAGGAGACACGGGCCGAGGCGCGGCCGCTGATCAGGTCTGTGCATGGCGCGCTCCGGTGTGCTCCTCGATCAGGCGGGCGAGGCCGTGCAGCGCCAGCGCAAAGGTCAGGAGGACGAGACATATCGCGGCCGCGGTCCGGGGCGCGCCGCTCTCGATCTCTCCGAAGATATAGACCGGCGCGGTCAGCGTCCGAAACGGGATGTTGCCCGCGATGACCACGATGGATCCGAACTCCCCGAGCGCGCGTCCTACCGAGCGGACGCCGCCCGAGACCGAC
>CAYOTU010000412.1:0-3574 GCA_964406905.1 uncultured Myxococcales bacterium
GTTACCGCCGCAGGGGCAGTTGTCCTGAAGGCCTCCGCAAGACGAAACCGCCCGCACATCGACGGGCATCGAGATAAGCAGGCCCAACACCAACGCAGCCTGGACTATGGTCTTCATGGCCGCACCTCCAGGGATCCGGCGACCCTGTCACAGGCAGCGGACAGGCCGGGGTCCTCGACGCCGTAACAAAGCGCGGCCACCCCGGTGTCGCCCAGGCGTACAGCGTAGACGCGCATGCCCCTTGAACGGTCGGTAGCGGGGACCTCCACCACGGCCGAGAAGTCCGCACCAGGGATCCACGTCCAGGCCCATGAGAGGCTCCCTTGCAGCACGGGCCCAAGGGCTCGCTCCAGCCACTCCGTGGCGTTGAGTCGCGTCAGGTCCCAGGCCATGAGATACACCCCGCCGCCATCCCCGGTCAGGAGGATCTCGCGACGGAACTTGCCCGGATCCTCTTGGGGCGGGAAATGCCGGTCCCGGACAAGGTCCAGATCCGCTGCATAGAACTCCAGTCCCGACGGCGCGGCCTGTGCTGCTACACCCGAGAAAAATATGATCATGAGGGCCAGGAGCCCCATAGCTGCCGGTTGTCCTCGACGGTCCTGTCTCATGGCTCCCTCCTCGGGATCAGGCGTCGTCATGGGTTCGCTGCGTTTCCATCCTAAAAGGATGCAGGGTCGATGACAAGGCGATTCCACTTGCGCGTCTTGCGCGCGTCACCTAGTGTTTTCAACGACGAGTCCGTTGATTGGAGACAGGCACGATGGAAAACATCGCAGCCCCGCGTGAAGTGGCTTGGCGGGTCCAGCCCGGAGATGTGGTAATCACCTCAGCGGGAGCAGCGCTACCCTACGCGTTTATGGACGCGCTCGGCGAACGAAACGACCTCCACGGAGTAACGGTTTACGGCGCACTGACCCTGGAGCCCACCCGTTGGATGATCCGCCAGTACCGCGCAATCCGGGAGGAGCAGCGCAAGGCCCCGGGGCTGCGCCTCCTCTCCTTCTCCCTGGGCCCAGCGGATCGGGAGGCATGGGTTCAAGGGCTCCTGGACCTGGTTCCCGTGAGCAGTAACCGTGTCAGCGATCTCTTCCTTGAGGGTCGCTCCTTCGACGTGATTGCGGTGGGCTCCTCCGGCATGGACGAGGACGGCAACTTCAACCTCGGCACCAACGTGGACTGGACCCTGGATCTCCTGGCCGAGGCGGAGGAAAACGACGCACTGGTGGTGGTCGAGGTCAACAAGCAGATGCCCTTCACCCACGGGGAAACCTCCTTCCGGATGGAGATCGTGGACCACGTAATAGAGGTGGACCGTCCCCTCCCGGAGTACGTCCCCTCCCGGGAGCACCCCGAAGACCGGCTGATCGCCAGCCATGTAGCGGAGCTGGTCCCCGATGAGGCCACCCTCGCCGTGGGCCACGGCGGCCTCGTGGACCGTGTGGTGCGGGGCTTGGTACGCAAACGCCATATGGGGGTCTTCAGCGACCTGATCTGCGACGCACTCCTCTTCCTTGAACACGAAGGCGCGCTCACCAATCGACGTAAAGGCTTCATGGACGGACGCTGGGTCGGCAGCCACGTAGTTGGCACCCGGGCCCTTTACGACCATGTAAACCACAACGAATCGATTCACCTGGCGCCGGTGGACTTTATCACCGAGCCCGGGACGATCCGCCGCAACCGCCGTATGGTGGCCATCTCGGGCGCCGCGGAGGTCGATCTCTACGGTCAGGTCGCTGGAGACGCAGCGGGGCACCGCCAGCTCTCGGGTCCCGGCGCACAGCGTATCCTGCACCACACAGCGGCCCGCACCGAAGGCGGCGCGGGGATCGTAGTACTGCGCTCCACCCGCGCCGCTGGACGAACCAGCACCATTACCTCAGCGCTCCGGCCCGGGTCCACGGTGTCGATCCCCCGCTACGACGTGGACTGCGTGGTCACCGAGTTCGGTGTCGCCCGACTCCGGGGCCGCAGCATGCGGGAGCGGGCCATGGCCCTGATCTCCATCGCACACCCAAACCACCAGGACATCCTGGCCCGTGAGGCCAGTGACCAGGGGATAATCTGATCGTATCCATTCCTCCAGGAGAACCTGCATGAAATACATCATCGTCACCCTCGCCCTCGCCCTGGCCGCTTGCTCCGCCGCGCCGACTGCGTTTGACCCCCTCCTGGATCTCCCGCCGGATCCCTACACTGGCCGGGATTCAATCCTGGGGCAGGAGGGCCGGATCACCCTGGTGCAGATCTACGCGGACGGCTTCGATGAGCTGCCCATGGAGCAGCGGATCCTCGCGTATCACCTCTACCAAGCAGCGGTGGCGGGACGGGACATCGCCTACGACCAGACCCATCGCCACGCCCTGGA
Organism: uncultured Myxococcales bacterium; assembly: GCA_964406905.1. GTDB lineage: Bacteria > Myxococcota_A > UBA9042 > CAIXZC01 > CAIXZC01 > CAZNWW01. The sequence continues at coordinate 2,372 of CAYOTU010000412.1, forward strand.
GGTCAGAGGTCTCCTGGACGAGATCCTCGCCCACCCGCGTGGCCTCGATGAAGACGTCCTGGCGAAGATCCGCAGCTACACACGCCTCCTCTGGCTGAACAACGGCCCTTACTACACCCGCACCAAGGACCGCTTCCCGACCCCCTTCACCCGGGCTGAGTTGGTGGACGCGCTCGGCGTCGCGCAGGGCAACGGCGCGGCCCTCGACGACGCGGGTGCGATCCTCGCCCGTGCGGGCACGTTCCTCTTTGATTCCCGTTGCGAGCCCCTCTCCACCAACAAGAACCCGCGGCCGGGGGGCGACATCCTCCTGGACAGCGGCAACAACCTCTACGCGGGCGTAGGAATGGCCGACCTGGAGGGATTCGAAGAGCAGTATCCCCTGAACTCCCGCCTAGTGATGCGGGGGGACCGCCTCGAGGAGGAAGTCTTCCGGGCAGGACGTCCCCTTGACGACGGCTGGGAGGTCCCGCCCGGACGCCACGGAGCAACCCTCTCCACGGTCATCAAACATCTGAACGCGGCAACAGCCATGGCCGAGGGACGCCAGAAGGACTACCTGCTCACCCTGGTGGAGTACTACCGCACCGGGGATCCCGCCCTGTTCGACGAGGCAAGCATTGCTTGGCTCCAGGCCGACCCTGAAGTGGACCTGATCCACGGCTTCATCGAGACCTACCTCGATGCGCGGGGGACCAAGGGCGAGTATGAGGGCCTCGTCACCTTCCGCAACCCCGAGGCCACCCGGGTCCTGCGGGTCCTGGCCGAGAACGCACAACATTTCGAGGACGCGGCCCCTTGGCAGACGAAATACAAGAAGACCTGGGGCAAGGTCCCTGTGGCCAACGCGGTAAATGTTCTGGTGGGCGTGGGCCAAGCGGGCCCCAACCTCCCCCTGGGGATCAACCTGCCCAACGCACAGACCATCCGCGAAGAGCATGGCTCCAAGTCCGTCTTCCTGGTCAATGTCATGGACGGGGTCCGGGCCGCGCTCTCGGACAGCGCGCTGGAGGAGTTCGTCCTGCCCGATGAACGGAACGCTGTCCGCCATTTCCGCCACGAAATCGGGCGCGTCATGGTGGGCCTGCACGAGGTGGTCGGCCACGGCTCCGGCAAGGTCGCGGCCAACCTCGTGGGAGACCCGTCGGGACACCTGAAGGAGACCTACGCATGCATCGAGGAAGCCCGCGCTGAACTCGTCGC
>CAYOTU010000413.1:0-3573 GCA_964406905.1 uncultured Myxococcales bacterium
CTCCAGCTACGGATCCAACATGGGCGGCACGACCAGTTCGTCCCAGGGCTTCGGCTCCGTCACCACGGACAGCAAGGGCGAGTCCTTGTCAAACAGTTACGCGCTGGCCACGGTGGACTCCCTGAGCAGCAGCACCACGCAGACCGAGGCCTCCTCAACGAGCAAGACCTACAACTTTGGCGAGAGCGCCACCGAGACCGTCCAGGTGGGTGAAGATGCCAGCGAGACATGGACCGAGACCTGGGTGGATACTGAGTCCATCTCCACAAACTGGACCACCAGCTACAAGATTCCCATGGGAAGGTATGGCGTCTGGTACCGCCAGACAACCCGGACGGTGAAGCGCGCTCAGGTCTACACCTACGACCTCTGCGGTGTCCGTGACTTGATGGGTGAAATGTACTTCTCCAACTGGACCTGGGCCCCTGGTCTGGCCATGGGCGACGAATGCGACGGCGCAATCCGGCCCCTACCGGACAACATGCCCGCCGCGCAATGCGTGATCTCGCCCTGCGACTGATTCTTTCTGTTACCAGGAATCCCCGAAGTAGAACACCGGAGTAAACGCTGCATCGGGGTCAAGGTAAGGAGTACCCAGGAAGGGCGTGGTCATCATTACCTCGCCTGCTCCGTTCAGCGTCTCCATGATCACCACGACCCCCATAGATTCCTGGTAGCTCAGGCCGCTTATGTGGGTTCCCCAGGCCCCGTCATCCAGGAGTACTGTGTCGGTCAGAAGGCCGCTGGCCGTCTGTTGGTGAGGCAGGGAGAACTGGATGGTCGACAAATTGTTCCCGGGCGCAACTTCGAAGCGCACTGACAGTTGATCCGAGACCAGGGTCTGCTCTCTATCTGTCACCCATGCCTTCAGGTCGAACTCCCCGGGGCCGGTGGAGACGGCCTCCATCTTCACGAAGTGGACCGAGCGGGCTAAGGACTGACTGGCGAACCAGGCGTCGCGGATGTCCAGGACTCCATCGGGGTAGAGGTCGGATTGGGCCTCCTGGGTGGTGTTGGGAATCTGAATCGGCGGGTTCGACACGATCCATTGAAGGAAGAGGATGTCCTTGATGTCGAAGGACTCGTCGTCGTTCGCATCTCCCAGGATCTCTACGGAAGGAGGATCCAACTCCCCGTCTCCTGCGACTATCGAGCGAGGTGTCGGGGGGCCGATTGCCGTACCCGCTGTGTTGATGACGCCATGGATCGTCCCGCCGATGGGACTCACCATGGGGCCGCCGGGGCCCTTGAGGGCCTTGAAGGTTATCCGGGCCACCTCCAGCGCGGAGCCGAAGGCGAACTCCCCCACCACGGGGGAGGTATTGATCCATACCTTGCCGGCCTCTCCGACGTTTCCCTGGAAGATCGACGCGGGCATGCCCTCACTGCTCACCACCCCGAGGGCTTCAAGGACCTCTGGATCGTACTCAATCTCCAGGTCGATCCCTCCCAAGAGGTACTGACCTGCGTTGACCCTGACGGGGACCTCGAAGATAGCGTCCGAGGGCTGATCCGGGAACGGGTGGCCCTCGGCCTCGCCCAAATCTACGTCCCCAACGGTAGGCTCGAGGTTCACCATGATTTCTGCAATTGTGGCCGGGTCGAACTGCGGATAGATATCTGCTGCGGGGTTGAGATCGATGACAATCTCGACGGGGCCGTTCCCTCGTGCGTTTACCATCCCCGAAGAACTCACCGTGGCGATGCTTGTGTCCTCTGACTGGAAGAAGAGGAGGCCCTGCACAAGGTCTGCGCCGGTGAGGAGCCGCCGGGTTCCGTCCTGGAACTGGCCTTGCACGACCAGGGCCTCGGAGTAGGTGTCCTTGAACCCTTGCAGCGCGTTCCCCGAGAGGCTGGCGGTAATCGCCGTGATATTCTCCTTCGCAGTGGAGACCTGAAGGAGTACGGGGGCGGAGACCTCGCCCTCGTGGCTGCCCACCAATTCCACCAGCCCAGCGGTCTGGCCGGTGACCGTCCCATCGTCCGCTATGAGGACCACGCCGGAGATGGGCGTCTCTGTGCCGGGGTGGTAGACATGGAACTCAGCCCCAGGCTGAACGGTCAGGTCAAGGGACGTCCCATCGGAGTACTTGTCTGCCAACCGGAGCGTTGCCTTCTGCCAGGCGCCAGTACCCTCGACGAGAGAGAGCACCTGTTCCGGGACCGGGGTCCCCCCTGGCGGAGTATAGGTCTCCAGGCTCTGAAGGGTCATGGCCTCGTGGGCCACGATCTCGAGATCGATGGTCCCCTCGATGTCTTCCATGTAGGTGCCTGGGAAGGTCACGGTGACTGTAAAAATGCCGGTCCCGTTGTCCGTCGCTGTGGCGACGCCGGGGACGCAGTCGGGGTCTCCAATGCAGGACGCTGCGTCAGATACCTCAGCGATGGGGTTTGAGACCTCGTAGTTGGTCCTCGGGTCCAGGGACATATCCAGGCTGCCCCCGTCTTCAAAAAAAACCGTGACCGTGAGGGGCCTCTGGTAGGGAACTCCGAGGACCGTCATGGCGCGATCGAGGGCGCTGAGTGCGACGCGTGGGTCCGCAACACTCACCTCGATGCCGACCGGCGGGGGCAACTCAACTGAGAAGGCTTGGGTGTCGTCAGCAACGGTGTCCCCCCAGACACTGGTGAACGCGGCCAGGACATCGGTCTCACCCGCGCCGGTCGCTGTTACCACCCCGCTCTGATCCACGACCCCGATGCTCGCTATCCCCGCCTGGTAGCTGACCAGCCCCATATCGGTGATGTCAAGGCGGCTGCCCTGCGCGCTCTCGTCGTCATCGGAGAAGATCAGGATGGCGCGGGACTGGACCTGTTGCCCTTCGCCGGTAATAAGGTTTGTGACCTTCGCTGTCGCCACGGTGCGGCCGCTTATGGTTGGTACCGGCTCGGGATCAAGGTGCATCATCTTGATGCGGGCCGGGATCACCACCATGAGGTCCTCCACCTGGACAGTATCTCCGCCCGAGACCTGGATGCTGGCCGTCGCGACCGTGGTGCCGTCGTGTCCCAGCGCGTGTATGTCCGCGACGCCGTTGAGATCCGGGGTTAACTTGCCGTCCTGGTCCACCGCTGCGATGTCCTCGTCCGAGGAGGAGAACCCGACCTCGTGGGTGAGGTCCAGGACGAAATCTATGAGGTCCCCGTCGGAGAGCTGTCCATGGACTCGCACCCAGGTGGATTGAAGCTGGTCCAGATCAAACATGTACTGGAGCACGGGATCCAGCGCTGTCGCCTCCATGGGCAGAACGAGGCTGGCCACGCGGAGGGTCGCGTGGGCCTCCAGATCACCTGCTATTGCTGTGATCTCCGTGGCCCCGGCGCCGGTTGCTGTCACGCTGCAACCCGCCTCCAGCGCTACGCCTGGATCCGACACCTCGCAGACCGCCTCCCATTCATCCGCCGGTGAGAGGCTGCCGTCGCTGCGAAATGCCACGACTCGGATCTCTCCGCCCGGCGCCTCACCGGACAGCGCGGAGATATCGAGAAGAGTCGGCGGATCCAGGATGGCCTGGATCGCGCGCAGGGTCGTGGCGGAGGGAGTGACCTGGTCGATGATGCCACTGCCGGCCG
>CAYOTU010000414.1:0-3572 GCA_964406905.1 uncultured Myxococcales bacterium
AGTTGCCGCAGATGGGTATGCCCAGGGGAGCGGGGAGGAGCATGGACGCCGCGCCTACGCGGAAGGGCTGTGGTCCCACCGGGACGTCGAGGACAGTATCCGCGGATACGACGTCGGTATCGATCGCTACGTCGGGATCGGTCGTAACGTCCGTAGTCTCCGCGCCGGGAGCGGCATCCTTTGCCGGGTCGGCTTCACCACCGCACGCGACAGCGAAGGCCAGAGTCAAGGACAGGGCAATGATCTTTTTCATGGTATGGAACCTCCTCGGGGAGGTATTCTCCCTGTTCCTACGTCCAAGCACAAGCTTTCCCGCCCCCCTTCTTCTGTGCTATATTTCCATCGACTGTTTTTCGGGGGTCGCGTTGCTAGAGCGTCGCTACAATCGCATCGCATTGCTCGTGGGGAGTTTCCTGGTCCTCCTGGCGGTTTTCGGGACTCAGGCCCTGCGTCTGGAGATCCGCCTGGACATCAAGAAGGCCCGGGACTTCCGCATCGCGGAGACCTCTTTCATACCGCCCAACCAGGTGCTGCGCTTCGCATCCCTCGGGTTTGAGCCCTTCGTCGCTGACATGATCTTCATCAACGCGCAGCAGTATTTCTACAACCACCTGATCTCTGACCGGAAGTTCCAGTGGATCACGGTCTACACCGACGCGATGACGGGCTACTGCCGAACCGAGGCGGACGAGCGGCTCGATGTGCCCCCTTCGGAGTGCACCGGGGATGACCGGGGTTGGGTGACGGGGCTGTTCCCCTTCAACCCCAAGATCTACATATGGGCCACGCAGATCATCAAGTTCGTGCCCCACCTCACCATAGACATCGTGGACAAGGCGATCTACTTCGGCCGCACGGGCATCGAGTTCTGCCCGGACTCCTGGGAGATCTACTACGAACTGGGGTTCAACTACTTCACCGAGCAGGAAGGCCTCTCCATGGATGAGCGGGTGGAGCGGAGCAATGTCGGCCTGGAGTACATCACCGTGGCATCGAAGCTCCCCGGTGCCCAGGTGAACCCTAACTTCGTGGTGGGTAACCTGTGGAGGCGGGACAATTCGGACCGGGCCCTGGAGATGGTCTATCTTACCTACTACCACGCGATCGAGCGAGAGCGCAGGGAGGTGCGGGAGCGCCTCGCCGCGAGGGATATGGACTTTCTGGCCCAGCACTTTGAGGCCGAGGAGGCGCGCAGGAAGGCGCGCTACCACTTCCTGACCCCGGCGTTCTTCCACCAGATTCATGACTACGCAGGCGCTCTGGACGCTACACAGGAGGACGACCAGGATGGTTGAGGGGAAACAGGTCCTTATTACTGGCGGGGCGGGTTTTATCGGCACCTCCCTTGCATTGGCCCTGGCGGATCACAATGACGTGGTCCTCCTGGACAACCTACACCGGGACGCGTACAGCGGATCTCTACTCGCAGATCACCCGCGGGTGCGGCTTGTCCAGGGCGACGTCATGGACCCCGCAACGGTAGCGGACGCGGTCAAGGGCGCTGAGCACATCGTTCATATGGCCTCCATCGCAGGAGTGGACACGGTGATGCAGCACCCCGTGCTTACCATGAAGGTGGCGCTCGTGGGGACCATGAACATCCTGGACGCGGCCTACAGCGAGGGGACGGTTGAATGCTTCATCGACTTCTCCACTAGCGAGGTCTTCGGGCGCTACGCGTATAACGTCAGCGAGGGAGACATGGCCCAGCTCGGAGTCGTCGGCGAGGCCCGCTGGACCTACGCGGTGAGCAAACTCGCCACAGAGCATTTGGCCCACAACTACTACAAAGAATATGGGTTCCCCGCTGTCTCCGTGCGCCCCTTCAATGTCTACGGTCCCCGCCAGGTGGGGGAGGGCGCTATCCACCAGTTTATCGTCCGGGCTCTCGCGGGGGACGATCTGCTGGTGCATAACGACGGCGCCCAGATCCGGAGCTGGTGCTACATCGACGACATCATTCGGGGGATCCTGCTGGTCATGTCACGCAAGGAGGCCCTCGGCCACGCAATCAACATTGGAAACCCACGAGCCACGGTGACGATTTACAACCTTGCGTCCATGATCGCCCGCGTCGCAGGCTCCGCGTCCGCGATTAGAATGGTGGAGTGGAACTACCCGGACGTGGAGCTACGGATCCCGGACATCGGCAAGGCCCGGACCCTACTGGGCTTTGAGCCCGAGGTGGACCTGGACGACGGCCTCGAACGGACCATCGCGTGGTACGCGGCGGCCCGCGGTTAGACTTGGCAGGCAAAGAGGAGGCGCGCATGGCGGACCCGAACACAACGGTCGCTGCGCTACAGTTCGAGAACCTCAAGAAAACCTTCAAAATCGGCTTTCGCCGGAAGGTCGTCGAGGCGGTGCGCGGGATATCCATCACAATCGAACCCGGTGAGGTCTTCGGCTTCCTGGGGCCCAACGGTGCGGGGAAGACTACCACGATAAAGATGCTCATGGGCCTGATTCGGCCTACCGAGGGCACCGCGTCCATCTTTGGCCGCCACATCTCCGACCCCCGGGTGCGGCGCCGTGTCGGCTTCATGCCGGAGCAGCCCTACTTCTATGACTACCTGAAGCCCCGGGAGTTGCTGCGGTTCATGGGTGGCCTCCAGGGGCTCTCTGGAACGGACCTTGACAGGGAGGTGAACTCCCTCATCGACATGGTCGGCCTCGGCCACGCCAGGGAACGCACCCTACGGAAGTTTTCAAAAGGGATGCTGCAGCGCGCTGGGATCGCCCAGGCCTTCCTGGGGGATCCGGACCTGGTGATCCTCGACGAGCCCCTGAGCGGCCTCGATCCCATCGGCCGTAAAGAGATGAAGGACGTCCTGCTCCGGGCCAAGGCCCGGGGGAAGACCCTGTTCTTCTCTTCCCATATCCTCTCGGACATTGAGATGATCTGTGACCGGGTGGCAATAATAAACAAGGGACGCCTCGTGCGCCTCGGCGTGACCCGGGATCTCCTGGAGGAGGGCGCCACAGAGGTGGAGATCGCCGCGGTCACGGACCGCAATGTCGAAGATCTGCAAGAGGCCCTCGGCGGCATGGGCCGGATCATCGAACAGGCGGGCCGCTATATCCGACTCATGGCCCCCCACACGGACGGACCCCGCCTCGTCGCGAAGCTCGTAGAGTTGGGCGTCGAGGTCCGGGCGGTGACGCCCCACACGGCGACCCTGGAGGATATCTTCATCAAGGCGGCCTCTGACGGGGAGGAGAGGTAATCATGGTACCTGCGCTTCGACGGATCCGGGTCATCGCCCTGAACACCTTCCGGGAGGCCACCCGAAACCGCGCGTTCATAGCGTTGATGGTAGCGTCCCTGGCTCTGATCCTTTCGTCCCTCCTCCTCGCTGAGCTGGCCGTTATGGGGCAGGAACAGCGGATCGTCCAGAACTTCGGCCTCTTCTTCATCTCGCTCATGGGCGTCATCATCTCGGTGACCATCGGCGTGATCCTGGTTCATAAGGAGTTGGAGCGGAAGACAATATACACGGTCCTGGCGCGTCCCCTCCATCGCTGGGAATTCATCATCGGGAAGTACCTGGGGATGCTCCTCATCCTCGTGG
>CAYOTU010000415.1:0-3538 GCA_964406905.1 uncultured Myxococcales bacterium
AAAGGTCGGCGCCTCGGACGTAATCCTGAGGGAGCGAAGCGAGTCGAAGGGCGGGTGAGTTCGCACAACCACACGAACGTGGCCGCGGCACCATGTGGTTCCCTTCACACTCTCAGCGGCGGGGACATAAGCACAGATCCCTTTTTTGGACCGCGCCCCTTTGCGATTGTCCGTGGTCTACCGATGCCTGAGCCAGTGACGCCACTTGCGGCTGGCCGCGTTCGGCGCGAGGACCTTTTCCAGATCCTCGCCGGTCCGGACGCAGAGCAGGCGCTGGGCATGGTATGAGACCTCGGGTTTGCCGCCTGTAGCGCGAACAAGCTCCTCGAGGCCCCTCTTGCCCTTGCGGTCGATGTGATAGCCGCGGCCCTTGAGCGCGTCCTTGGACCAGGTGTCGTAGGGCACCTTCCTGTGCTTCTTCCACCAGCCCTCCCAGCAGCGTTTGGCTGCCGCGCCGGTGGTGCCGGCTTTTCGACAGGGAGCGCGCCGCAGCCCCGTCAGCATCCGTAGCCCGGAAGCTGAACCCTCGCGAACTACCGCTGTCTTGTGGGCCAGAAACGGCAGAATCCGCTGTAGATCTTTTTTGTCCCGAGAGAAACCGAGAGATTCGAGGGCGAGGGACAGGGTGCGGGGGCCGGTAGCCTCCCTTTCTATCAGGGCACGGCAAGTACGGAAGGTGGCGTTCGCACGCCAGGGAGAGAGGGTTTCCAGGAGGTCCAGCGCTACAAACGCGTCTTCCGCTGCCAGGATGGCGTCACCCACGATCTTCGCTGCGTCCACACCCTCCAACTCCAGGAGGGTCTTCGCCACGCGCCGGGCTATCACCCTGTCGGTCCCGGGGAGGAGGTCGGCCAGGGTCCGGGCCGGGACCTCCGCACCCGGCAGCGAGGCCAGCGCGTCCAGCGCGGTGAGGCGCTGCCCGCGGGTCCCTCGTGCGACTCGATGGACGAGATCCAAAGCGCGGCGGTCCACAGCATCGTCCCAATCAGGTCCCCAGGCCCGGTTAGGGCCGTAGTCGATACAGCCGGCCAGCCGGTCCTCTCGGCCGCAGAAGATCCGGATATGGAAGTGGTCGTTGTGCGGTTGGGAGTCTGAAGGCTGGTGCAGGACCAGCGCGGCCCGGCGCAGAAGCCAGGAAGGCTCACGCCGCGTTCGAGCCTCGTCAAGGAGGAGCTGCTTGACGCCCTTGGAGCAGAACATCCACTGCACCACGGGATCGTCCGATGCCAGGAGGGTGCGGACAAAGGTCCAGGTCGCTGCCGCGTCGAGGCGAAGGTCCCCCGCGCGCCCTCGAGGATCGCAGCGGAGGAGTCGGCGCGGGGCCCGAGCACGACCCTTCGAATCCTGGAAATAGAATGCGACGTCCACGTCCCGGCCAGCCTGGTGACTCCGGCTTTGCGCGATGGGCCCCCCTCCCCGGCGGGACATATTGGCTACGTCAAGGATCACGCCGGGGTGACGCAAGGCAGCGGCTGAGGCCCCATCCCGGATAAGGCGGACCAGGGGATCAGCCCCGTAATGGGTCCCCCGCTGGGTCACCACGGGAATCCGCCGCCATCCCGGGCCACGGGGGGGGAGGCTGACGTCGTTCTTTGTGGAGCCGTTCGAGGCCTTGCCCAGGGAGATGCTTTGCGCGTCTCCCTGGGCCATCTCAATCAACTCGAACAGGGAAAAATTGGTCCGCTCACGCGCAGTGGCGTTGGAGAGCGGCAGGGAGTTGAGGAACAAAAAGACTACGACGTAGCAGCGGGCCATGATTTGATCACCCGATGACGCTCACCAGCGCGTTGCGCATGACCTTCATGTCCTCGTAGCGGTCATCCGGCTTCTTGGCCATGGACTTGGTGAACACCTCCACCAGGGCCGGGGGAACCACGGGATTGATTACCCGGGGATCGGGCACCGGCGCGCGGCGGATCAGCTTGACCAGATCCGACACTGAGCGTGCCCGGAACGGGGCCTGACCCGTGACCATCTTGTAGAGGCTGGCACCCAGGGAGTAGACATCCGCCCGGTGGTCCGCGATGGATGCGTCGGTGGTCTGCTCCGGGGGCATGTAGGAGAGGGTCCCGAGGCCGGCGCGGCTCTCCTCGAGGAAGGCCTCCTCGATGATCTTCGCGATGCCCAGGTCCAGGAGCTTCGCTACGCCCCCCTTTGAAAAAAGGATATTGGTGGGCTTCACGTCCCGGTGGATGATGCCGGCGGCGTGGGCCACGTCCAGAGCGGTGGCCGTCTGGATGCCGATGCTGACCGCCAGGTCCACTGGGAGGCGCCCGAAGCGTTTGATCCAACGCCCCACATCCTCACCTTCGACGTACTCCATCGCGATAAAGCCCAGGCCGCCCTGGACCCCCGCGTCGTAGACCATGACGATGTTCGGGTGGTTCAGCTTCGCGCCAGCGCGGGCCTCGCGCATGAACCGCTCCATGGTCTTGACGTGACCGCCGAAATCCTTCTTCAGAACCTTGAGCGCTACGAGGCGCCCCAGGTTCACCTGCTCGGCCAGGTAGACTACGCTCATCCCCCCGACGCCGAGTTGGCGCAGGAGGCGGAAACCGCCGAGGTTGGTCCCGGCCAACTCCGTAGGCTCGAGACCAAGGAAGCAGGATCGGGAAGCAGCGTCTTGTCCCGGCTGTGCGGGTCTGAAGAACGGGGTCGCTGGGAGGCCCTGGTTAAGCATCACAGGGGTCTTTCCCAAAAGGATCAGGTCTCCGAAGCGGAGCTTGCAGCGCTCAACCCGGGTGCCGTTGACAAAGGTCCCGCCCTCAGAATCGTTGTCCACGAGGAGGATCTCGCCGTTGCGCTCAAGGATCTGGCAGTGGGCCTCGTCTACGCCCTCGCCCTGGACCACCAGGTCACAGTGGGCCCCCTCCCCCACCAGGATCTTGTCGCCGCGACGGACCGGATGGGTGTCGTCCTCTTTCTCGAAGTGTTTTACCACCAGGTAGGCCACGGGCGTGGGGCCGGGATCCTTGGGAGCGTTTTCCATAGGGATGGCGACGGTGGAGCGATCGGGGTCCAGGGGAATCCGTACTTTGCGGCCGCAGTGGGGGCATTGAACAGGGGATCCGGGCTTTTCGTCCTCGAAGACATTGAACTCGGAGCGGCATGCGCCGCAGACGACCACGCGTTTTTGCTGCTCCTGGAGAACCTCTCGGATGTGGTCAGGCGTAGCAAACCCCCGGGCGACGAGGATGTCACCGAGGAGCTTGTCGAGGCCCTGGTTCACCAATCGGGACTGGAGTTGAAGCGCATCATCGAGCTGGTCGGGTGCCAGTATGCCCCTCTGCACAAGCAGTTCACCCAGGGGAACCCTCATAGTTTTGTGTTCGGCCATACACGCTCTCCTTCCGTCGGATTCTAGGGGCGCTCGTCAGCATTTGCAACGAACTTTGCAACGCTGTATATTGGCCCTCCCTATGGTGGCGCCTCAGTAGCGTCGAGTGTAAGGGTCGGCGCAGAAGTAAGTTGTGCGTTCCCGGCGAGGACCGGGCGGCGAGGTCAAGGCGCGGTGACGCAGGCGTACCCGAAGGTACGT
>CAYOTU010000416.1:0-3498 GCA_964406905.1 uncultured Myxococcales bacterium
GGTCTAAAGTGGAAAACCAAATATGGAAAATGAACAACCAACATCCAATCTCTGTTGCAAGCACCGTGCCAACACCATGACGCAGCATCCATGCGCCCTTGAAAAAAACTTATGTGGCGAATTGCAACAGGCGACGCCGAGGTTCGGTGAACGATCTCCTGACAGCGCTAGTATCCAATGGTTTTGGGAGGCACAATGACTGAAGTGATGTAATTTGCTACTGCTGTGGCGAAATGCTACGCTTTCTTGGCGGAGACCAACTCAATCTCTACGGACACCCCTTTTGGCAGGGCTGCGACCTCCATCGCTGCACGCGCTGGTGGGGGATCGCCCACGACCTCCGCGTAGAGCGCATTGACAGTCAAGAAGTCCCCCATATCCTTGAGAAAAACGTTCACCTTGCACACATCTTTCCAGGTATGCCCCGCCTCATTCAGGACTGCGGTAAGGTTGTCCAGAACAAGCCTTGTCTCGGCAACCACGTCACCGGTGATCAGCTCTCCAGTATCCGGTCGGATCGGGATCTGCCCCGACAGGAAGAGAAGCTCTGAGCCAGGTGGAACGCTGATTGCCTGTGAGTAGGGTCCGATGGGTGCGGGAGCCTTGTCGGTGCGGACGGCGCGATTGTTCATGGGTCATCTCCTTTCAAGGGTCTGATTTTTTGATCATCCTTAAAAGAGAGATAGATTCAAGTAGAGAATGTTTGTCGATCCGGGGGCAGGAGGGGGCGGGCATGTATCTCAGAGACACAGAGCGACTTCAGGAACAAGTACAGCTCGACCTTGACGCGGGTTTGATCGCCAAGATTATCTTTGCCTGTCTTGGTGTGGGGGGTGCGATCTTCTACCTGGGACTCACCCTGGGGCAGGGGGACGCCATAGCGCGGATCCGTGGATCCAGTGAGGCCGACGGGCTGAAGTACATCGAGGGGAGCCTCCGGAGCCTTGCCCCTGCTTCTGATCTGTCGGTGGACGACTCTCTCATCCTCTTCCCGACACTCCTCAGCCGACGCGCTGACCAACGCATCGATCGGGACGAGCTGTCCCACACCCTGGATCAGTTCCTGCCCCGGAACCTGGAATTTCAGGAGGAGGAACTGGGGCAGTTCCGCGAGGAGGTACTTCGGGAGCGGTTCGGATTGGCGTTGGATCCCCGGACCGGGGAGGTTGTGCATGTCGATCCCGCACAGACGCCGGATGAAACGCCGATTCCAGGGGGGACGATGGCCGGCGCTCCGTTGCGCCTGGCCGAGGCTGGTCCACGGCCCGAGCCTGAGTCCGAGGAGACCGAGATGATTGTGGCCCCGGCACCCGCTCCCCTTGCTGAGGAGGAAGAGGCGCCGGTATCCAAGAGGCACACAATCGGCAAGTACACACTTCAGCTCCAGTCCTTCCGGGACCCGGCGGAGGCCCGCATCTTCAATGAACTGATGCAGGATCGCGGCTACCACCCTTTTATTCAGCGCACCAACCTGGGCGACAAGGGTGTCTGGCACAGAGTTCGAATCGGCCGATTCATGAAGATGAAGGCTGCTCAGAGCTTCAAGCGCAAGTTCGAGCGGGAGCAGGGCTTTGCCACACGTATCATGAGCCTCTGATAGCCAGGGAGTCCTTCATGCGTCGGTTCATCGTCAAAGGTCCACGTCAACTCACAGACGCTGCGAACGCTGCACAGGAAATCCTCCCACTGTTGAAGGGCTGGACTCCTTACCAGGTGATCCTGGCGGGGATGGGGGGCAGCGCCCTGGGGGGTGGCATAGTCGAGGCCCTCTCCCTCCTGGACATGGCCCCGGATCGTGCGCGTTTCCATGTCGCCCGTGACTACGAGTTGCGCGTCCCCGTGAGCCCGGAGACCCTGGTCATGGCTATCTCCTACTCAGGGGAGACAGAGGAGACCCTCTCCGCCTACCGGCAAGCTGTCGATGGCGGCGCCCGCGTGATCGCCGTGGCCTCTGGAGGGGCTCTGCTTGATGCTGCAGCGAAGGACGCTGCCAAGGGAGTCCTGTCCGTTCGGATCCCTCCCCAGGCAAAAGATTTCCAACCCCGTTTCTCGCTCTATTTCACGTCGGGGCTTCTACTCTCCATTCTGGACGGACTCGGTTTCCTTCGCAGGACTTTCGACGCGACCGCGCTGAGAGCGGATCTCGAAGGTAGGATGGATGCTGCCGAGGCCGGGGGGCCGGAGATCGCTCAGTTCCTTGAAGGCCGTATCCCGGTGGTCTACTCCTCCTCATGCCTGGAATTCGGTCTCGCTCGAATCTGGCGAATAAAGCTCCACGAGAATGCGAAAATCCCTGCGCTCTCGGGTTCGTTGCCAGAGGCGAACCACAATGAGATGATCGGCTTCGACGCTGCCTTTGCTGAGGACTTCGCGTTTCTTCTCCTGCCCGATCCATGGATGCATCCCAGAGTCAAGGACCGGTTCCGCCTCTTCGCCGAGGTGATGGAGCGGCAGGGTTATCCCTGTAGATCGGTACCCCTCGCCCCGGATGCGCCGGATCCCCTGACAGCGATCTACGGCAGCCTGCTCCTGGCGGACTGGGTCACCGCGGCGCTCGCAGAGTATCGAGGCGTAGATCCAGTCTCGATCCCCGTGATTCAGGACTTCAAGGCTCGGCTCGGTCCATGGAAGGCCTCCTGATGAAGGACTTCGGGGGGCTCATTCGGACCGAAGACGGCATTCCGGGGCGATCCCCGCGCGCTGTGGCAATGGTGGTCTCGGTGATCTGTCTGGCAGTGGGAATCGCCTGGCTGGCGCAAAGCCGTCTGGATGAGGCACCGGAGTCACCGGCCGAGGAGAAGATCGAGAAGGCGGAGCAGGGCATTCATGCGTCGCTGGATCCGAAGGGTGAAACAGCTCAGCGATATCCGGGGTCTCCCTGGGAACGGCGCAACAATATGATCGAGGAGATCGTGAACATGGTTGAGGGTGACGCCGATCCGTACGAGGCCTCGGAGGAGGTACGGGGCTACGCTCGTGAGATTCGTCCCGAGGTGGATCGTTGTTGCGCTGAGCTGCTCACGATTCTTTCGAAGACGCCGGAGGCCTGGGCCGGGGTTGTCGTGGCCGCAGGTGCTCAACGTGAGGCGCTGATGGCGCGATTCGATGCGGCCGTGGCTCCGTGGCCCGAGGAGTACCGGCGCAGCCTCCGCGGCGTGAAGCAACTCTTCAATTGTAAGTGACCGTTAGATATTTTCCTGTGCTCGATGCGGGGCAGGCGGCGATCTCCTCGGGGGTCCCAGCGTAGGTCAGAGGCCGTATCATGGCAGGGGGCTTGGTCGCGTTCGGAGTCTGGACCTTCGGTGCCGTTGAGGAGGACGTTACGGTGGTCCTTGGGTATGTCCTTCCAGGGAAGCGAGAGGTCCATCCCAATGCCCCGTGCAAGATGCCGGACGGCAAGATCATGGTCCCTGACAGTCCTCACCTGAACGGCTACGACAATCAGTAGGATTTCCATGCTGGCGAGGATCATGGCCGACGGCTACTTGGGCAAGTAAA
>CAYOTU010000417.1:0-3496 GCA_964406905.1 uncultured Myxococcales bacterium
TCGGAGGACAGCTCGTCCAGGCGCAGGACGCTGGCGCCGCGATCGAGGCGCTCCTGGAGCAGGGTGGTGCCGCCATCCGCAAGCTGCCGCACGATTGACACAGCCTCGTACTGTCCTCGCAGGGTGTAGGTGAGGTCGAAGAGGGTCGACTCCTCCAGATCCGTCCAGGAGAGGCGCGTCTCCTCGTCCCTGATGCGGACAGCGGGCCCCTCGGGGACGCTGGCCTTTGCGCGGGCCAGGGCCTCACTGAAGCCGGGGAAGCGGTCTCCGAGCTCGTCCATGAAGCGGGCCTTGACCCGGTCTCGGACTGACACGTACTCGTGCCAGGCAGCGGTCGCTGCAAGCACCACGCGGTCGGTGCGCTCGGGCCAGGCCAGCGCGAACTTAAGAGCCAGGAATCCCCCCGCTGACTTACCGAAGAGAATCACCTTGCCCTTGCCACCCCAAATCGCGTCGTGGAGGGCCCGTGCATCCTCGGCCATGTAGTCCAGGCGGAACGCGTCGAGGCGTTTCCGTTTCAGCGTCGTAAGCGTCTCCAGTCGCTCTGAGTATCCTGCACCGCGCTGATGGAAATAGATAATATCAAAGGAGGCCCGCAGGCCCTCCCAGAGGGGCCCGGACTCGGGATGACGCTTCGACGGGAACCCGGGGCCTCCGTGAAAGATTATGACACGGCCGGCCGCGGACCGTCGAGGCTGCGACCGCACGTAGTAGAGGGACAGGGTAGCGCCGTCAGGGTCTACGTAGTCCACCGGAACCTGGACGCAGCCCGTGGTCTCGAACCAGGTGGCGGCTTCTCGGGAGCGCGGCCGGCAGGGGTCGTCCTTGCCCCACCCCGGTACCGGGATAATCACCAGCAGGACGAGAGTAAAAATTTGGTGATGCAGACCTGACAAGTCAGGGCCTCTCGAGCCGACGCATGAGCCACTCAAGGCCGCGCTTGCCGAAGGTGAAGTGCCAGACCTCGCCCCCGGACCCTTGATCAGTGGTCGGGAGGGCGAAGTGAATCACGACGACCTCTGAGGAGATCCGGGTCATGTCCAGGGGGCCGTCCAGGGCAGCCTGGAGCTCAGCAGGGTCGTCCAGCCGCCCCATGGACGCGACGAAGGCCTTTCGCCACTTCTCTATCCCCTCCCGACGCTCGACCAGATGGCCGCCCAGGAAGAGTTGCGCCCAGCCATGTCCTTTAGCCTCCTCCCCATCCATAAGCTCCGCTGTGTCCACGAAGCGAAGCAGGGATTGGACCTCGTCCGGATCGGGGATATTCCAAAGGGCTCGGGCGAAGGAGCGGAACCCATCCAGGGGGGCGCGGCAGTGACGCGCACACCCACCCACCAGGATCTCGCGCTTCTTCGCATGGGCCGAGAGCATCTCCTTGGCCTTCTCGGCCTTCTCGGCCTCTGCGGCCTGCACCGCTGCCTCCTCCGCTGCCTCTTCTGCGGCCACTACAGCGGCCCGTTTCGGCTCCGGCCGAGGGATCTCCGACCGAGATGGGGCCAGCGCAGGAGACTGGTCCCTGCACGCCGACGCCATGAAAAGCACCACGCAAACCAACACTGTCTCACGCCTCATTCGTTCACCTCACTTCCCGATACAGAAGTCCTCGAAGATCCGATCGAGGACGTGCTCGTCATAGCGCCGTCCGGTGACCTCGGCCAGCGCGTCCAGCGCGGCCTGGATCTCTCCGGCGATGATCTCCTCGGGGAGCGCGCCCACACCCTCTGCCGCCCCCCGCAAAAGGCCCGCTGCCCGATCCACCCCGTCCCGCTGCCGAACACTGGACAACCAGAGGTCGTCCTCCTCGAAGCGTGGGAGACGCCGGGCCAGACGCTCAGTGATGGTGCGGATCAACATGTCCAACCCCATACCCGTCGTAGCGGAGACCGCAACAACGCCTTTCTCTCCCTCGAAATCCCTGGACCAGACCGCGGCCGACAGATCGACCTTGTTCAGGGCCAGGACTTCGTCGGGACCCGGCGCAACGTCAGGTGCACCGTCAGGATCGGCCCTGTCCGCCACTCGCAGGACCAGGTCGGCCCGATCCATCTGGTCCCTACTCCTGAGGACGCCCTCCCGCTCCGCTACGCCGTCAGCCTCCCGCAGCCCGGCCGTATCCACCAGGACCACCGGGGTCTGATCCAGGAGGACCGTCTCCTCCAGGTAGTCCCGGGTTGTACCGGGCTCCCCGGTTACCAGGGCCCGTGGGTGCCCTACCAGCGCGTTGAAGAGCGCGCTCTTGCCCACGTTGGGCGGCCCCGCCAGGACCACGCGCAGGCCGCGTCGCAAGGACGCGGCAGCGTCGAAGCTGCCAGCCAGCCGCTCCAACTCCTTCGCGACCACGTTCAGGGCCGCTGCCAACTCGTCAGGATCCAGCTCCGGCATGTCCTCTGGAAAATCCAGGTCCGCCTCGACACGAACGAGGAGTTCCCGCAGCCGATCCTGGATCCCGCCCAGAAACGCGCTGGCCCGCCCCTCCAGGTGACGCCCTGCCAGCTCCAGGTCAGCGGGGGACGTCGCGTCGATGATGCCGGCCACGGCCTCGGCCTGGACCAGGTCCATGCGCCCGTTCAGAAAGGCCCGGAGGGTAAACTCACCGGGGGACGCAGCGCGCGCACCGCAGACCAAGGCAGCGGCCACGGCCTCCCGCACCACGAGGGCCCCGCCATGGAGGTGCAGCTCTACGACATCCTCTCCGGTGTAGCTGTTGGGTTTGGGGAAGCACACAACCAGCGCATCGTCGATGAATCCTCCGTCCGGCTCCGGACGACGTAGGGTCGCCCGCCGCATGCGTCGAGGAGGCGGCGACGAGGCGTCGGTCAGACGAATCAGGATGTCCACCGCAGCGGGACCACTGAGGCGCACCACTGCGATGGCCCCGCGTCCGGGGGGCGTCGCAGCCGCTACGATTGTGTCGTCCACTCTCACCTGGTACCTCCGGCGACCGAGTCTACCCGAAGCCATTGGTGGTTGCCACATCACTACAGATGGATAGGATGGTGACTCCCCGCGAACGGAATAAACGGACGGAGGCGCGGTGAACGATCGCAGGCTCAGATTGGCGAACGGGGTGCGTGGCGTCTTCACCTCTCTCCTCTTCGTCCTGGCCATCTTGTCCGCGGGCGCGGGCAACGCGCAAGATTCCGCGGGAGAGCTGGCCGGCTTGGTCCTGGATGACGTGAACGGCGAGGAACTGCGGCTGGCGGATTACGCAGGGCGGGACGTCCTGGTGATCAGCTTCTGGGCCACCTACTGCAAGCCCTGCAAGGCTGAGATGCCCTTTCTCCAGGATCTCCACGATCGCTTCGGCGACAAGGGCCTCAAGGTCATCGGTATAAGCCTGGACACGCCTAAAACCAAATCCATGGTCGGACCGATCCTGGCCAAGAACGGCTACACCTACACAAACGCGGTGGACAAACAGAGCGATGTGACCAACGTCCTCAACCCCAAGACCACCCTCCCCCACCTAGTGATCTTCGATCGCTCGGGGAAAAAG
>CAYOTU010000418.1:0-3495 GCA_964406905.1 uncultured Myxococcales bacterium
TGCTCGTAGATCAGGAGGTGGACGTTCACAATTACCGCATCGTAGACGCCGAGCATCAACAGGAAGAACGCGCCGGAGATGCCCGGCAGGATCATCGCACTGATCGCGATTGCGCCGCAGATGAACAGGTACCAGAGCGCGGGGTTGGAGGGCACCGCGCCGAGGCCCAGCACTACCCAGGTTCCCACGGCTGCGAGCAGGACCGCTGCCAGAGATCCGACGCCTCGTTGCCGTATATGGCGGAACGGCACCTGGACCGAGAACAGCACCAGGCCGAAGAAGAAGGCCCGCGTCGGCACGGGGTGGGCGTGGCGGGCCCAGGTGATCACCTTCGCTGCGGCCACCACGGCAAGGAGGATCCCCAGGACGAGGAATGCGAGGAAGTGCACCGCCTCGACCCGGCGGTCCAGGTCGTCCTCCCCCGTGGCGGCGTCGGTGAACAGGCCCTTCACCGCGGCGACCCAGAAGGCCTTGCGGAACAGGAGCGCAATGAACTGCGCGTCCAGGAGCCGAATCGAGTTGATCAGGCGCTCGTAGATCCCCAGGATCAGCGCGAGGGTCCCACCGCTTACGCCGGGGATCACGTCCGCGCAGCCCATACAGAAGCCTCGGAGCACCTGGGCTCCCTTCTCGTTGTTCTTCATGTGGTCCTCAAGGTCCGGTGGTGAACTGCCACTCCCAGGTCGACTCTGCGTCCTTGAAGTTGCCCTGGAGTTCTACGGTGTAGGTAGCGCCGCCCTGGAGTGGGTCCAGCGCATAGATCGCAACGGTCTGGGAGAGGAACCCGGCGGGATCGTTTCCCGGGTCCACGTACTGGTGCGCCACGTCCCCGCCGTCGGGCGCCAGGAGCCGGTGGGACGCCACATGGAACGCGCCGGCCGGGAAGGTCAGGGTGATTACGGGGCCTGTGGGAAAGGACGCGCCGTCGGGGAGGGGCGGCTGGGGGCTCTCCATGCCGTCCCAGGACATTGGCACCCCGGTTTGATCCGGCCAGGGATACCTTACTGGCTCGTCAGTTGAATCGGGACCACGTCCGAAGTTCATCACGTCCACGCCCGCGGCCCACCACTGGCACCCTGGGGTGATTACCCCATAGCCCGCCTCCGCTGTGGCGGGGTGGACGAAGGGGATCCGGTGATAGAGGGTCTTCATCCAGGAGTCGATCGCCGTATCGGGATTGCCTACAAAGGCCATGACCTCCCAGCCCGGGGTGCCCAGGTAGCCGAAGTGGTTCATGCGGTTGGCGAAGTTCACGCCGGTGAAGCCCTCGACCCACTCGGGGTTCTCCGAGTGGGGGCTGAGCAGGGCCTCTTCGTACTTGGCGCAGTGGTACAGGTAGTACTGCGCGTGGGACTGGCAGGCATTGTTGATCGGCTCGGAGCCGGCCACGGGCCCGAGACCCAGGTCTCCGCGGAGTTCGTTCATCTTCTCTATGGCCCGGATCTGGCCCTCGGTAGCGTCTCCCGGGATCACCGTGTCGGGGGGCTCGGTCAGGTCGTCGGGGAGCACGACGTCTGGGATCGTTACGTCGGGTTTGGCCAGGGGCTCATCGAGGCTGGCGTGCCACTCGCCGAGCTGCACGGAACAGCACTCCGACTGGAACCGGTAGCTCCCCGACGCATAGGTCAGCGAGTCGAATCCTCCATCGATGATGACCGTCCCGCCATCGGATGTCTCCGCTGAGAAGCCGAACACGTCGTCTGTCACTGGGATGTTCAGGTGGTAGTACGCGCCGTCCGCTGCCTCGTAGCAGCCTCCGTCGCCGTTACAGGAAACCTTGCGGATGGAGATTCCAGAGAGGGCCTGGCCGTCGAAGGTGAAGCTGATGTGGTCGCCCACCCAGAGCCCTGGCGTGGGGTTGACGCTCCCGCCGGAGCAGGCAGCGGTCGCCCCCGTGACGAGGACCACAGCGAACCAGATTGCCCCGATTCGTTTCGAAAATCCCTGCACCCCAAACCCTCCCGCGTGCGCATAGCGCGCCTGCGTTCCAAATATCCCATCCGGGAGCCTGCGACCGTGGCTTCCGTAGAACATAAAGGCCGAACACGCGCTTGTAAACAGCCTTTCGAAGAGTATCATGTTGCGGAACGTAGTGGCTTCCACGAGGAGGGGATCATGAAGCGGTATCTTTTGGCGGTCGGGGCTCTGACGATTCTTGCATTCGCCACGAGCTGCTCAAGCAGCGACGCATCCGGCTGTAGTGAGAACACAGACTGCGGCCAGGGCTTTGTCTGCGACGGCGGGTCATGCACCATGGTCGAGTGCGAGAACATCCAGACATGCTCGGAGTACGGTGATAACGTCATGTGTGCGCCCGCTGGCGTGAACCCGAATGATCCGGATGGGAAGTACTGCACCCCCATCATGTGCAAGTCTGACGCGGACTGCGAGGATGGCTACGTCTGCGACGAGTACAAGCAATGTATCCCCGGCGGCAGCGGCGGCGGCGACCTGGTCGAGCCGGACGGTGGCGAGACGGATATCGTGGAGCCTGACCCGGACACGGTCGAGCCCACGGGCGAGGGCGGCTGCAATCCATGCACCTCCGACGCGGACTGCGACGCGGGCATGCACTGCCACCCCCTCGGCGGCGGCACCTTCTGTTTCGTTGACTGCGAGAGCACCGACGAGTGCGATACAGGCTGGATGTGCTACCCGCTCGGAAACGACGGCAAGCAGTGCATCCCCATGGCCTTCCAGTGCGAGCCCGAGTGCCTCCTGAACGGCTGCCCCGATGGCCAGGTTTGTAACCAGGAGACCGGGGCCTGCCAGGAAGCTGCGGGCGAGTGCGGCACCTGCCAGCAGGACTGGGACTGTGCTGACGGATACCGCTGCTATGGGACCGGCAACTACTGTGCGCCGGCCTGCGGAGACGGCGTCTGTCCTGCAAACGGCACCTGCGAGCAGGTGAACACGATCCCCATGCACCTCTGCGTCTCCCAGTCGGTGGTCTGCTGTTTCGGGGACGACTGCGGCGGTGAGATGTGCCCGGACGAGACCCCGTTCCCCAAGGACGGCGGCTGCGTCGAGTGCCTCGAAGACGCGCATTGCGGTGCGGACGTCTGTGGCCCGGACAACACCTGCGTGTCCGCGGCCTGCTCCGACCCGGCGAAGCCCTATGACTTGAACGGCGAGTGCTTCGAGTGCCTCACCTCCGCGCACTGCGACGCGGGCGAGGTCTGTGACAACCATGTCTGCAAAGTCACCGATGAACCCCCGGAGTGCTCCTACTGCCAGGAACCCTACCCGGCCTGCACCCAGATCAACGGCGTCTGGTCCTGTGTCCAGTGCACCGACGACTCCTACTGCACCGGCACCCAGACCTGCGACACCACGATCTTCGCATGCGTGGGCGAGGGCGGGGACATCCCTGACAACTGCAACGGTTGCACTTCCATTGGTGACTGCGTGAGCCTCTCAGGCCTGTTCGAACTGGACTGCGACATCCCCAGCGGCTGCTGCTACGACATAAACGGCGGCTGCGACGGCGTCGAG
>CAYOTU010000419.1:0-3485 GCA_964406905.1 uncultured Myxococcales bacterium
CGATGCGTTTCAGATAGACGAGAATGCTGTTTATGTCAGCCCTGACGGTCGTTCCTTTCTCTCCGCTGCGAGTCTTCCGTCTGGGAGTTGGGCTGCTATTCCTGGTGGACGCTGAGGAATCCGAGGGGTCAACCGGGGCAGAGGAGACCGCCGATGTCGGGGTGGCGGTGCTGGTCGCGGGGAAACAGCCGCTTGTGTCAGACATGGAAGACCTCCATTCAACAAAGACTTCAGGCCTTGGGTTGCAAGAAATGTACCATCTGGAGATTGTTTGCCAGGCGTGGGGATGTCTGATGAGTGGTCCGAGGTGGCCCTGATAAATAGATCAAGGCATGTAGAGAATGTCTACACCGAATCCAGACAGATAAATCAACAGTCTACGGAACTATCTATTCCAGATCAAATCAGAAACCAACGGGCTGCTCGTAGCATGTCCGCGCACAGACGCGGCCTTGTGACGCTCCATCTTGATCCACAAGATCAACGCATTGCCACCCCTGGGGACATTCGTTCTCGGGATCGTCGTAGCATTTCGGGAAGCAGAACTTGCCCTGGCTCACCTGATCCTCATCCTGGAGTTCAAGGCATTTGGACGGCTCAGGGCCGCACTCCTCGTCGGCCTCGCAGGGCTCACAGAAGGGCTCGGGCGGGATCTCGCAGATCCCCTCGGTCAGTTCACAGACCTCACCGAAGTTACACCAGTAGTTCCCGGGACATGGTTTGTCTACGCAGGTTCCGTCTTCGCATTCCTTCGATGCCTTCTTGCAGTCGAAGTCCGTGAGGCAGCCCGGCTTGCACATGTGTTCAATGGGATCACAGTAGGTCTCAGGCGCGTCGCAATCGTACTGGTCGATGCAGCCGCCGGGGATCATACAGTGACCCTCGTCGGTGCACTCCTGATCGTCGGGACAGGGGTTGTTGATCGGGTGGCATTCATCCTGGCAGCGGAACGCGCTGCAGACCTTCCCCTGGGGGCACTCGGTGTCCGCCTGGCAGCCCGGGACACAGATCTTGTTCTGGTTGCAGATCTTGCCGAACTCACAGTCCGCGTCTTCCTGGCACTCCCCGGGCAGGCCGCATTGGAGACCGATGGGGATACACTGAAAGACCTCTATTCCTGCCGCTGTCAGGTCCTCGCAGGTGTAACCACCGGGGCATCCTGCGGTGCTCAGGCAGGCCTTGCCGCAGAAGCTTCCGCCGGAGACAAAGTCCATGCAACGGGAATCGGGCAGTTCACACTGGTTCCCCACAGGCCGGCACTCCCCGGTGAGGGGGTCGCAGTTGTTCTCGGAGTTGCAGGGGTCACAGAGGGCTTTCTTGTCGAAACAGCGGCCGATGCAGGGGTCGCAGTAGCCCTGGCCGCCGCAGTTCTTGTCCTCGGTACACTCAGCGCCGCTGCCAGCGAGGGAACACTTGCCCTGGCAGTCGCAGATCTCCTTGGGCCCGCAGTCCCCGTTTTCGATGCATTCGGGAACGTAGACCGCCGGGGTGTCGGGTGCGGAGGCTTGGTCATCGGTGTTGCCGGAATCATCGCCACTGACCTGATCCACGCCGCGTCCACCGTCACCGGTCCCGCCGGAGCCGCTCGAACCGCAGGCGCCAAAGACCAGCGTGAGGGTGAAGATAGCCATAAAACGAATCGCTGTTCGCATGGAGACCTCCTAGTCTGTCGAGATAAGATGCTACCGAAGCAAGCGGGTTCGGTAAAGGAGTCCGCCGTCGGTGAGTGAGAGAAGGTCGCCGTCCACGCAGGCTGCGGACGCGCTTATCCCGAAACCGGTGCCTATCTCCTCAAGGGCGAGGCCGTCCTCGGGAGATACCACCATCATAGACCGATCGATCGGCACCAGGAGCACTCCACCGCAGCGACGCGCGGCACCGAGGGGGGTCTCTCCCAGGTTCAACTCCCAGCGCGCTTCGAGGTTCTCCGAGTCCAGGGCGTAGAGGCTGCCTTCCGCTGTCGTGAGCCAGATCCGTTTCCCGTCCAGCGTCGCATGGAGGGGACCAGGTACCTGACGGGACAAGAGCACAGCGCCGTCCGTGGCGGAGAGCTTTGCTATGCCCCGGGAGTGGCAGCCCACCAGGATTCCTCCGTCTGGCAGGGGCACCGGCGTGAGGTCCGCGTCGTTCATCTGCTTGCGGTCTCTGCACAGCCGGCGGCTCCAACGTACGGTGCCGTCATCAGGAGCCAGGGCCTCGATGGTCCCGTCCGCAAAGCCTGCGATGACAGCGCCTCCGATGAGGACGGGATCCGGCGCGCCTCGCAGGCTGGGCCCCCCTAACGGAAGCGGTCGCTGGCGGGTCCAACGCTCGACACCGTCAGTCGCAGAGAGCGCTGTCAGACGATCCGCTGCATCCCGGAATACAACCACTCCTGAATCCTTTATCACGAGAGGCGTCGTCGACACGGCGTTCGGGAGTTGAATCGGGGGCGACCAGAGGTCCTCGCCGGTGGGCAGGTGAATCCGATGAACTGAGCCGTTGACAGTACCGAGGTAGAGGGTGTCTCCGACGATGGTCCCCGCAGCCTCCACGGGACCGGGCATCTCACGACGCCATAGGCTGGATCCGTCGTCGGTGCGCACGGCCTCGAGGATCGCTCCAGTGGCCCGGGACGACGTCCCGACGACAGCTACGGGCCTTCCCGGTACCGGCAGAACCGGGGCGAGGTTTCGGGGGTACTCAGCGAACCAGGTTGGGGTCTGTATGGTCCGACCCCAGACCACTGAGTGTCGCGTGGAATGCGAAATCAGGGCATCCGTAGACTGTCCGCATCCCGTCGCTAGACCCAAAACAAGCAAAGATGCCGTAACGAGGCGGCTGAGACGCCTGTGCAGACAAGGATTGCGAACTAAGTCGATGCTGAGTATCGTCGTGTTCGAGTGAGCATGGCGAACGGTCAATCCGCCGCTCAGCACTGGTGGATCGGCCGCCGCAGCAGGTAGATTCGCTTGTTTTGGG
This sequence comes from uncultured Myxococcales bacterium, assembly GCA_964406905.1. Classification (GTDB taxonomy): domain Bacteria; phylum Myxococcota_A; class UBA9042; order CAIXZC01; family CAIXZC01; genus CAZNWW01. The sequence continues at coordinate 2,962 of CAYOTU010000419.1, forward strand.
GCTAGACAGAGCAGCAGGAGGGGCGGAAAGACGCGCATGGGTATCAGGACTCTGGTGTCAGGAGCAGACGGACCTGCACGTCGTGCCGGGCCATTGATGCGAGGCTCGGCATGAGGCCTTGGTCGGGCTCGTCGGGGAGCAACTCCAGGGCCTTCTCATAGAACCCACGGGCAGCGTCCACGTCCTTGTCGCCAGCCGCGGTGCGAAGGACCGGGTTGGCCAGATCACCGAGATGGATCAGCGCAAATGCCTGGAAATAGGGCACCGCAGTGGCGTTTTGCATCTCCTCGAACCGGGCAGCCGCGCCGGCCGCGTCCCCGGTACGAAGCTTCAACGCACCCAGGTTCTCGAGGACCAGGGGCTTCAAGGTAGAATCGTCCGCGTCTTTCAAGAAGGTCTCGAGTTCGGCCACTGCCTCCTCGTTTTTGCCGAGACGTGTGTATGCCGAAACCAGGAGAAGACGGGCTGCGTCTTCTATCGCGCCGCCGCCGTGCTCGTCGATGAAGCCCTCGACCGCGGCTGCG
>CAYOTU010000420.1:0-3465 GCA_964406905.1 uncultured Myxococcales bacterium
CACCATCTGGATTGGGGGTCGCCTCAGGAGACAGAGCTGAAACGCTGGTGAGTTCGCCGCCCTCTATGGTCACGCCGTCGGTCTCGATGGGCGTTTGGAACACCACCAGGCGACGGCATAGCTCGACGTTCTTACCCTCGGTGACTTCGTTTGAGTAGTCCCGATCCACGGCCGCGCCGATGAGGAGGGGGTAGGTGGCGGTCTGAACAAAGGTGTAGGTGGCCTTGCCGTGCGCTATCTCGATGTAGCCCTCGCCGCCGGCCGTACCCTCCTGGAGGAAGGACTCGGTTGGAATGTCGAACCAGACGTAGGCTCCCTCGTAGTCGGCTGCCGCTGTCCCCGGGACCAGAGCAGCGATCTCCGAGGCCTCGACGGTGATGGAGCACTCTTCTCCGGCCGTGCAGTAGTTGGTGATCACGCAGTCTGCGTAGATGACGTTGTCCTCCCGGGTACCGTCCTCCACTGCCTTGTCATAGCCGTTTCGGTAGGCCATCTCGAAGCCGGCCTCGACCCCCTGCTTCACCGGGCGCAGTCCCTGGAGAACTTCACCAAGGGAGATTGGTATGTCCGAGAGGATCTTCGCAGGGGCCTCCTCGTCTTCGTTCGCGATCCACTCCCTGGCCGCAGCGATGGATCCATCAACTGACCCCGCGGCCGCGCCAGAGACCAGCGCTGTTGACGAATTGGTAAGGAATTCTCCCAGGTAGTTGCCCACGGGCGTCGCGCCATCGACAGCGGCCCCGCCGGCTCCAGACTGGAACGAGAGGACCGCAGGCAGGAGACGCTGCGCCATGGCGTCGGCGACGGGGTTGACGGGGCCGTCGGCTCCTGGGGCTGTCATACGTTGTAGCTGGACGATTACGTTGCTGATGGGATCGAGGTCAGGGTGGACCTCCATGTCCCACAGCAGGATCGGCCAGAAGCCGGTGTCCTCGCCCGTGAGATTCGACTTGAAGTCCAACGCTACCGACGGAACCATGGGCAGAGAGACAAGTGAGAAGCTGGCGCCGCAGCCTGCGTTCAGTTGGTATGCCCGGACGAAATCCAGGGAGTCGCCCTTGCGGAAGAAGGTGGGTCCCACAGAGAAGGAAAGGCTTCCTCCGGACAGGGGGCCCACCGGCAATGACAGCAGGTCCAGGTCCGCTGTGATGGTCACGCCGTTCAGATCAGTGAATTCGCCCCACGTCAGCTTGTCTTTCTGGGGCGCGGCGTACATGCCGATGAACCCGCCGATGCTGGCGAAGACGTCCACAGAAGAGATGGCCGAGGCAGCGCTGGTCAGACCGGCATAGACTCCCTCAGGAGCAAAGAAGATGATCCAGTTGTAGGTCTCGGATTCGGGCAGGTAGCTGTCTGAAAACGATGCATTCCAGCCGACCCAGACGGTCCAGCCGTCCATGGTACCGATGACATCGGTGCGAACTCCCGGCTCCGGGTTGATCTCCGACGCCGGGGCCGACGGCAGGGGCAGGAGCGCGATCATCAGGGACACGAGCAGGGCATTGAACAGAGGGGTGGGGCGTGGGGTCATGGTGTCAATCTCCATTTGTGTTACGGGTCCACGTGACTATGGATCCGAGCGTCTTGCGCTGTGTCTACAGCCTGCGCTGTAAGATAGTCATAGCTCCAGGTCGGATCAAGTGCTCATCCTCCGCGCGAAATGCCTCTTAGCGTCCGATGCAAAATAAACAGATCACACAAGCTGTTGACACGCCCCCAGGCCCTCCATAAAGTAAAAGCGTAAATCACTTTTGAGTTACTACGGGGGTGGCCATGAAAACGACGCTCCTCATTATCGGTCTGTTGGCACTTGTCGGTTGCGACGACAGCGCCGGCTGTCCCGAGCCGTCGGGCGACAGAACATTGGACAGCGTGACCGCTCCTGACCAGGTGTCATCGGACGCAACAGAGCCCGACGATGTCGTGGAGGCGGAGGACGCTGACCAGGACACCGGCCCGCCGAACACCCCGCCGATTTTCGGCCCTTTGCCCCCGATCACCCTGGACATGGGCACCAGCTTGACCCTGGGCATGGCGGAATTGATGGATGATGCCGAGGATCCCGACGGGGATCTGACCCTGGGTTGGAGCGGCGAGCACGTGGCGCTCCAGGAGGGGCCGGGCCACGCACTCCTGGTTGTGGCTCCGGTGGACTGGTGGGGCATCGAGGTGATCACCGTCACCCTGGCGGACAGCGGCGGCCTTGAGGCCGCAGCGGATCTCACGGTGACGGTGAACGAGGTCATACCGCCGGAGGATCCGCTGCCGGAGACCTGCGGCGAGGTGGTCTTTTCATACACCGACCCAGCGGCCCAGCTCGTGGAGTTGGCCGGGACCTTCAACGAGTGGGTGCCCGAGCCCATGGACGATGCCGACGGGACCTGGACTTTGACCAAGGTCCTGGCCCCTGGTTCCTGGGAGTACAAGTTCGTGGTGGACGGCGACTGGAAGACCGACCCCACGAATCCCAACAGGGTGTCGGACGGTTACGGGGAGCACAACAGCCTCCTTGAGGTGCCGGACTGCCCTGAGGAGGACTGAAGAGATGCACGCCATGCGGACGAAGATCTCTCTCGTTCTGCTCCTCCTCGCTGCTGCCTGCGGAACGGATCCCGTGTGTGATCCCCTGCCGGACACCATGGAGGCCCAGGACACGAATCAGTTCGACTTCGGGATAATCGACGGCGCTACGGATCCAGACGGGTTCACGGACGCGTCGGACGCGGCCGACGTAACGCCCCCAGAGGAGGACGTGAACGGCTTCGACTACCCTTGTGAACCCCTCACCGAGGAATCCTGCGTCACCGCGTGCAACTCAGCGGGGAGCCGCAAATGCCTCAAGGAGTGGGGCCCGTGTATCCCGCCGGAGGAGTTCTGCGGCAACTGCGTGGACGACGACTGCGACGGCCTGATCAACGAGGGTTGTCCCCTGAACCCCGACTGCCAGCCTCCGGTGGAGACCGAGTGCCCCATCGCGAAGATCACCATCGACGAGGGGAGCAGCGCGTACACCGGTGACACCCTCCACCTCTCGGGTGCGCAGTCCTGGTCACCGAACGGTGACATCGTTCAGTGGCAGTGGTCGGTGCAGGCCCCCGCTGGCTCGGGTGCGACCTTCGTGCCCGGGGATGACGGCGTGGCTCCCACCTTCATCGTGGATGCGGCGGGCCAGTATCTCTTCAGCCTCGACGTATGGGACGATACGGGCGAGAAAAGCTGCGTCCCGGCCCAGGCGGTGGTGAACGTGGACACCTGGCCCCCCGTGACTCCGGAAATAGGCTGTGCGGACGGAGAGCGGGAGGGCTTCCTGGACACGGAGACCTACGGCCACATTGCGGGCTGCTCCGGTGCGTGGGACCAGCCCGGAATTACCCCGGACACGATCCAGCCCGCGTGCAATCTCCAGGGAGGCGACGACGGCCCCAACCTCGAGGGAGTGGGGTGCAGTTCCCACGACATCTGCGC
>CAYOTU010000421.1:0-3459 GCA_964406905.1 uncultured Myxococcales bacterium
GTGGCGCAATTGACGCTTCCCATCCTCGCCGCACCCCCATCTGTGTGTCAAACAGCCCTTGTTCTTGAGTGCCTGCGCGCCATGGACTCGGCAGTAGTCGCTGCCAGGCCACGCCAGATTCTTGCATCGCTCCCCAGTTCGTTTGGAAAGCCCTTTGCAACGTGGTAGTTTTTCGGCCATCGATTATTCCATCGATGGAACGTCGCTGTTTCTCCCCACAGCGGCCGGCGCGAGGAGCAGCCAGGCCGTGAGGGTTCTCCTCGAACGCGAAGGGGACGGCCTGGTCGTCCAGCTCCGAGCGCGGCCATGGGACGGTGGCCCGGTTTTTCGTCCCGGCTCCGGGGGGGCGACGGTGCGGCACAGTCGAGACGGCGTGCCCGTGCTGACTCGGAGGGACCTGGATGCAGAGCGTCGGCAGGCGCAGTCTCTGCTTGACGCCTGTCCGGCCCTCCACCGAGGCGGCGATCTCCTGAAAGCCGACGGACTCTTCGCCGACCCCCACGACGCACTCTGTGTCCTTCTGCAGCTCCATGACAACCTGGATCCCGAGCAGATCGAGTGGCCTGGAGCAGCTCCCTGGGTCCTGACCGAGATCGCCGAAGACGCCATGCAGCTTGGCATCGGACAGGTCGGAGGCTGGTTCAAGGCGTCGGGCAGCCTCAGCGTGGACGAGGAACTCGTCCTCGACCTCAGAGAGCTGCTTCGTCTGCATCGACGGCGGTGCGGACGTTTTCTGCCTCTGGGCGGCGATCGCTTCGCCGTACTGAGCGAGGAGACGACTCGACATCTTGACAGTCTCATTGACCTCGCCATGGAGAGGGATGGCAGCGAGACACGCTTTCATCGTTTGGCGGTGCCCGCGTTGGTGGAGGCGGTGGAAGGTCTCGGGGCGAAGACGGACGCGGCCTGGCGGGAGCTGGTGAAAGCGCTCACGCCTGCGCGAGGGCAGCTCGTCGTTCCGTCTGCTTTCAGGGCGGAGCTCAGGCCCTACCAGCAGGACGGTTTTCGTTGGCTCGCCACCCTGGCCGGCTGGGGTGCGGGCGCATGCCTCGCCGATGACATGGGCCTCGGCAAGACGATTCAGGCCTTGGCGTTGCTGGTCAGTCGAGCGAGGAGAGGCCCGGCGCTCGTTATCGCTCCGACCTCGGTGGTGCCTGGCTGGCGCAGCGAAGCGGCGCGCTTTGCGCCGACCTTGCGGTGCGTCGCTCTGGGCAAGGAAGGCCGCTCGGACACCATCGCGGCGCTCGGACCGGGCGACCTGCTGCTGTGCAGCTACGGATTGCTCGTCACGGAGCAACAAGCCCTTGAGGCCGTCGAATGGTCGCATGTGATCCTGGATGAGGCGCAGGCGATCAAGAACCCGGCGACCGCGCGGGCCCAGGCCGCGTTCGCCTTGAACGCGGACGCCAGGATCGTGTTGACCGGTACGCCCGTCGAGAACCGCTTGCTGGATCTATGGAGTCTGTTTCACTTCCTCAACCCCGGGTTGCTGGGTACGGCGAAGGACTTCAAGGCCCGGTTTCTCGGGCCCATCGAGAGCGGCTCCGACCCGCGCGTCAAGGCGGCCCTGAGCGCGCGGATAAGACCTCTTGTGCTGCGGCGGACAAAGGCCGCGGTGCTCCGAGAGCTGCCTCCGCGGACGGAGAGCGTGCTGCCGGTCGTATTGCACGAGCAGGAGGCGTCGCTGTACGAGGCGATCCGCAGGGAGGCCCTGGACGAGCTACATGGGGGCGCAGAGGTCATGAAGATCTTGAGCTGGTTGACGAGGCTGCGTCTGGCCTGTTGCCACCCGGCCTTGGCCGGCCGCGTTGAGATGCCGTCCTCAAAGATGGCTGTGTTCCTCGAGCTCATCCGGTCGCTGCTCGACGGTGGTCATCGCGCCTTGGTCTTCAGCCAGTTCGTTCGCCACCTGGAGCTCGTGCGGCGGGAGCTGGATGAGCGTGGAATCATCTACCAGTATCTTGACGGTAGCATGTCGAGCGCCAGGCGACAAGAAGCCGTCAAGCGCTTCACGGGCGGGGAGGGGGACCTGTTCCTGATCTCGCTGCGTGCCGGAGGCACGGGGCTGAACCTCACCTCCGCGGACAGCGTGATCCATCTCGATCCCTGGTGGAACCCAGCGGTGGAGGATCAGGCGTCCGACCGCGTGCACAGGATCGGACAGCAGCGGCCCGTGGTGGTCTATCGGCTCGTAGCGCAGGGGACCGTCGAGGAAGAGATCATGGCCCTGCACAGCCGCAAGCGCGAGCTCGCCGATTCACTCCTCACGGGGACCGACCGCGCGGCCGGGCTATCCGCTGCACAGCTCCTCGAGCTGTTCGCTTGATCTCCTTTTTCCGAGGAGCTTGACGAGCTGCGCTACCGGGCTACGCTGAAGATTCGTGAATACAAGACTGCGTCGGAGATGGAGAAATGGGAAGACGTGACAACGGTGGCCTCATCTTGGGCTCCGAAGGGACGAGCGTCGGTGGAGCTTCGCAGGGGTTCCTGGAGGTAGCGGCGCAAGCCGGATACGATTTGGGAGACACCGGAGAATCACAGTTCGGAATGGTCGCCTACAATGCGGCGGTAATGCTCCGGAGGCTCATCAGGGAAGCGAGCCAGGTCGGGGGAAGGCGGAAGATCGGGCGCAATGAGCCCTGTCCATGCGGGAGCGGGAAGAAGTTCAAGAAGTGCTGCATCGGAGATAAGCCGAAGACCGAGGGCGAGCCTATGCTCGAGGCGCTGATGCGGCCGGGCCCGCCGCCTGCTGCGATGATCCCACGCCTGTATTCCACTGATGTGATGAGCGAGGACACTAACCTGTTGACCGATCTGATGATGAGAGACCCGGATCTATGCGAGATTCGTTTCCCTCCGATGCAGGTCAACCGGTTCTTCGATGATCGCCTGCCGCCGAATTTCAAAATGCTCTCCAGGGACGATGAGGACAAGTGTATTGACGAAATCGCCAATACCTTCGTTCTGGAACACGACCAGACCCCTGTCTTCGAGGTCTTCTTGGACTCGGTCGTTCGGGCGGGACAACGAGCGCAGAACATGTCCGAACTTCGCGCACTCTCGCTTGGGTATTTTCTGGCGCTCTCCGAGAGCACATCCGGCGAAGGCAGGCTCAAGGGAGGTCCTCTGAGTGTAGCCTTCTGCCGAATCTCGTTGTTCTCGATGGAAGGACTGATGGCGGAGGTTGACCGTACCCATGCGCCAGCGAAGACCATTGACCAGGGCGAGGATGAGCTCGATGTCGGCGATAATCCGGACGATGTGGGTGCTCTCCCGGACATCATCAAGGAGAGACTGCCTGAAGGCTTCTTCGATGCGCTGAGGAATGCCAAAAGAGAGGCGGTCGAACTCTTGCGCGCTGTTCAGCAGGGGGAGTTCCCGGTACCACTGCCCTTCCCATGTGTGGCGCAGTTGATTTTATGGTCAGATTTACACTCAAAGGCGGAACCGGAAGTTGAG
>CAYOTU010000422.1:0-3455 GCA_964406905.1 uncultured Myxococcales bacterium
CGCGGCGAAGAACATGTCAGTCCCGTGGCGGGCTGGGGTGGTGAGCATGTATGGAGTGCCGGGAAGTGCGAGGGCCTCGGGCACGGGGACGGCCCGGAAGCGGGGATTGGAGTCCAGGAAGTCTTCCACCAGATCGCGGCCCTCCGCAGGAACGAAGGAGCAGACAGCGTAGACGAGCTTCCCGCCCGGGGCCAGGAGCCGGGACGCCTGGCGGAGCATGGTCCGCTGGTGCGCTGCGGACGCTGCCACGTCCTTGGGGCGCCTCCACCACTTCACCTCCGGATGACGCCGGATCGTACCCAGGTTGGAGCAGGGTGCGTCCAGAACAATCGTCTCGACGCTCCCCTTCCGCAGGGGGATATTGCCCGCCAGATCCGCGACCAGCGCGCCCACATCAGAATCGGGCAGGCGCTCCTTGAGCTTCGCCAGGCGAGTCGGGGAGATATCCACAGCGAGGACCCGCTGGTCCTCCTTCGTCCGCCGCCGAAGGAGCTGCTCGGTCTTGGTACCCAGTCCAGCGGCGAGGTCGAGGACCACATCCCCCTTCAAAGGCTCCGCCAGGGAAACAATCACCTGGCTGGCCGGGTCCTGGGGAACGATCCGCCCCTGCTCGAAGGCCGCCGTCTCGTAGGGGGGCTGGTTCGAAGGAAGGATCAAGGCCTCAGGGAATCGGGGATCCTCCTGCGCAATCAGGTTCCAACGGGCCAGCTCCTTAATCAGCACCGGGACAGCGACTGCCCCCTGGACCGAGCGGACGGTGATCGGCGAGGGCTGGTTCAGGAGCGGCAGCTCCTCTTCCCATCCCTTCCCCACCGAGGCCTTCAGATCCGCCAGGAGCCAGTCGGGGATCGAGTATCGCTGCTCCACCGGCCAGGTCTCTGCCTCAACGAGGAGCGCTTCCCGGCCCTCAGCGAGGGAGTGGAGGGTGCCGTTGACGAAGCCGGCAATGCGGGGCCCCTTGATCCGGCGCACCAAGCCCACTGTGGAGTCCAACGCAGCGTGATCCGGGACGCGATCAAGGCGCAGGATCTGGTACGCGCCCATACGGAGGATGTCCATGAGCCGCGGATCCTTGCGCGGCAGATCCCGGGTGACCCCATCCAGGGCCCGGTCCAGGAAGAGCCGGTGCCTCAGCACCCCGAACGCGATCTCGTTGGCCAGGCTCCGCTCCCGATGTTCAAGGCGAGCCCAGGCAGTGACATTCCGCATGGCCTGAACCGCCAGCACCTTGTGGCGCCGCACCTGATCCAGGACCGACAACACAGCCGAACGATCACGATATTGATCGACCACTTTCATACCCCGTTGCAACCGTGTCACACCCCCGCTCTGCTAGCGTAGGTGATTCGCAATAACCCCAACTCGACATTAGTACCGTTCTTACGAGATTACAACAGGGGAATCAGAAACAGGGTCCAGCTACTGACAGACTCCGCCGGAGCAGGACAGGTCCATGCCCTCGCAATCCGAATCCCAGGTGCAGCAGAAGGGCGAGACGTCCTCCTGGATCCACACGTCATCCAGGTTCCAGGATGACCCGGCCAAGATCATGCCGGAGTCGCCCATGTCATAGCCGAAGCGGACCTGGAGGGCCTCGTTGGCGTACGCGGTGATGTCGTATTCGAAGTAGGTCCAGGTAGCGTCAAGGATCGCGGCGGCACCGGGCTCGTAGATGACCTGCCAGACCGCACCGTCCCATACCTCGACGATGTTGTCGTTGTGTTGCGCTAAGTCGCTGTTGAGGATCCGCCAGTAGGAGAGCTTCAGCTTCGTGTTGATCCCCGACGCATCCACAGCGGGTGAGGTCGCGTAGTAGAAGGGGTGCGGCACGGAGGTGGCGGCGTTGCCGCCCAGGACCACGCCGATTATGAGGTCATCAGCAGAGCCCGTATGGTCCTCGTCGGGGTCGGGGTTACCTATCCCCTGCCCGCTGGAGACCTGGGCCTCGCCCCACTCCCACTCCCCATCCAGGGTCCAGCCCTGGTCCGTAGAGAAGTCGTCTGCAAAGAGGGGCAGGGTGCAGCAGGCGCCCGTGGGCGTATGGACGCAGGAGCCGTCCACGCAAGAATCCTCGGTGCAGATGTCGCCATCGTCACAGTCCCCGTCTCCGATACAGCAGTCGACAATGGGCACAAAGAGACAGAGGCTGCCAGGCCCCGGGCAGGAGTCCTCGGTACAGGAATCGCCGTCGTCGCAGTCCGCGTCGGTGATGCAGCAGTCAACAATGGGCTCGAAGAGGCAGAGGTTGTCGACGTCTGGGCAGGAGTCCACGGTGCAGGGGTTACCGTCATCGCAGTCAGCGTCGGTCTCGCAACAGTCCGGGATGGGCTCGAAGACACAGAGCTTGTTGATGCCTGGGCAGGAGTCCGCTGTGCAAGGGTTCCCGTCGTCGCAATCCGCATCGTCGGAGCAGCAGTCCTGGGTCAACATTAGGTCGTCGACAAAGACCCCGTCATAGTTAAAGGAGCCATCGCAGGAGAACTCCATGAGGAGCTGAACGGTCTGGCCTTTGTACTCGTCCGCGTCAAAGGCCACGAGCTGCCACGCCGCAGCGCCGGTGCCCGCATAGTTCGCTATGTGGGTGGTTCCCCCGTAGTGGACCACCGAGAGGTCGAAGTCGTCACAGCAGCTCTCGATCTCGTACCAGAGCTGGAAGGACAGACTCAGGCCCGGCTGATTCGGCAGCTCCAACTCCGGAGAGAGGATCGAGCCCTGGTTACTGTTGCCATAGCTCGTCCCGCCCGCGTCGGTGTACGCGAGGCTCTGGCTACCGCTCACGGCCTTCGCTGTGCTGAGCTGCCAGCCGTAGGTGCCGCTGGAGTTGTCGATAATCCAGCCATCGAGGTCACCCTCGAAATCGTTTTCATAGATCACGGGGACGCAGCACCCCTCAGCACCTGTGGGGATAAACTGGCAGAAGTCGTCCACGCAGACATCGTCGGTGCAGATGTCGTCCGCATCGTCGCAGTCGTCATCAGACTCGCAGCAGATCTCCGTGTGGATGCAAACGCCCCCCGCTGTAGTACACATGTCGTCGGTGCAGGGGTCGCCGTCGTCGCAGCCCGCGTTGTCGAGGCAGCAGCCCTCGATCCAGGTATTGTTGCACATGGACTCGAGGCCGGGGCACTCGTCGATGGTACAGGGGTTGTCGTCCTCGCAGTCTACGTCAGCGTTGCAGCAACCCTGTGTGATGCTGAGCCCGTCCAGCCAGACCCCCTGGTAGGTGCCGGAGAAATCCGAGTGGAACAGGAACTTGAGCTGGATCGTCTGGCCCGCCCAGTCTTCCAGGGAGTAGCTCAGCTCCTCCCAGAAGCCCTGGTCGTGGCCGATGTACTGTGCGAGCTGTGTCTCACTCCCGTCGTGGACCACGAAGACACGGCAGTAGTCCCAACTCCCCTCGGTGTCGTACCAGACCCATAGGTTCAGGGCCAGGCCCGGCTGGACGCCAAGCTCAA
>CAYOTU010000423.1:0-3452 GCA_964406905.1 uncultured Myxococcales bacterium
CTCCTGGACCTGATCCGGGCTGTAGCCCAGACGGGCAAGCCCCTTGGGGACGGTGTTGTTGATGATCTTCATCATCCCGCCGCCCACGAGCTTTTTGAACTTCACCAGCGCTATGTCGGGCTCCACGCCGGTGGTGTCGCAATCCATCATGAAACCGATGGTCCCCGTCGGGGCCAGCACCGTGACCTGCGCGTTGCGGTAGCCGTGCCGACTTCCCATGCGGATCGCCTGATCCCAGGCGGTCCGGGCCACGTCGAGGATCTCGGGCTCCGGGAAGGGACCGATGCGATCCAGCCCGTCCTGGTGCATCCGCATCACGCGCAGGAAGGGCTCTCGGTTCTCGGAGTAGCCTTCGAAGGACCCCTTGTGCTTCGCTATCTCCGCTGAGGTACGGTAGGCAGCGCCGGTTATCAGCGCTGACACAGCGGCGGCCATGGAGCGCCCCCCCTCGCTGTCGTAGGGCAGGCCGAAGGACATCAACAGCGCACCGAGGTTGGCATACCCCAGACCCAGAGGCCGGTAGAGATGGCTCATCTCGGTGATCCGATCGGTCGGGTAGCTGGCCCGATCCACCAGGATCTCCTGGGCCAGGGCTGTCAGCCGCACCGCTGCCTCGAACTTCTCGGTGCCGAACTTGCCGTCCTCGACGAAGCGCATGAGGTTGAGGCTGGCCAGGTTACATGCCGTGTCGTTCAGGAACATGAACTCGGAGCAGGGGTTCGACGCGTTGATGGGGCCGGAATTCGGACAGGTGTGCCACCTGTTGATTGTGTCGTGGAACTGGATCCCCGGATCCCCGCAGTAATGTGTCCCCTCCGCTACGGAGCGCAGGACTTCCCTGGCTCGCAAGGACTCAGCGGGGGCCCCTGTGCCGATGAAGTGGGTTGTCCAGTCACCGTCCTCCACCACCTTGCGCATGAACGCGTCGGTGACCCGCACCGAGTTATTCGCGTTCTGGAAAAAGACTGAGGAGTAGGCCTCCCCGTCCAGGCCGCCGCTATAGCCGATCTCCATGAGCTTGCGGGCCTTCTTCTCCTCGCTGGACTTACACTGGATGAACTCTATGATATCCGGGTGATCGACATCGAGGATCACCATCTTGGCAGCGCGCCGGTTGGTACCCCCGGACTTGATGACACCCGCGAACGCGTCGAAGCCCCGCATGAAGCTCACGGGCCCGGAGGGCTTGCCCCCACCGCTCAGATCCTCCTCCTTGGCCCGTAGCGGGGAGAGGTTCACCCCGGATCCGGAACCGTACTTGAAGAGCATCCCCTCGGTCTTGGCCAGATCGAGGATCGACGTCATGGTGTCCTCGACGGAATTGATGAAGCAGGCGGAGCATTGCGGATGCTCCTCGATACCCACGTTGAACCACACGGGGCTGTTGAAGGAGAGATGCTGGTTCAACACCAGCCACTTGAGCTCGTCAGAGAAGATCTTCCCCTCGTCCATGTTCACCAGATAGCCGTCCTCAAGACCCCAGCGGACGATCGTATCCACGACCCGGTCCACGAGCTGACGCAGGTCCTTCTCCTGCTCCCCCGTGGCCTCGATCCTCCGGAAATACTTCGAAGCCACGACCGTGCAGGCCATCTGGGACCAGCCAGTGGGGAAGAAAACATCCGGCTGCTGAAACACAGCCTCTCCGGTCTCCTTCTTGATGGAGACGTCTCGCTCCTCCCACTCCTGCTCGTCATAGGGGTGGGTGCGGTCGTCCGAGAAAACGCGTTCGCTGATGAAGTGATGACTGGTGGACCGCCCCTTTCTGCGGGTCTTATGCGATGCTGCGGGCGAGGTCGCAACGTCGCTCGCAAAAAGATCAGCGTTTCCCGTCGAAGCGTTCTTGCCGTTGCCTGTCGAATCAAAAGTTCCGTTCACTTCCGTCCTCCCACACACCGATCCCTGCGGGCCGAAAGGCCCGGTCACTCATCTCATCCGTACATTGTAGAGGGCAGGGGTCATCCCCCTAACCTGTCCACAATCATAGATTCGGCCTCAGACCTGTCAAGAAAAAGGACCGCATATTTTGTGGTTCCTTTTTCGGGACCCACAACATATGCCACCAAGCGCTTGTTTTTCCTCTTCTTTTTTGCTTTCTGCCCAAACAGGGCTAACATTGGCAGGTTTCTGGGGCGGGAGCCTCTTCCGCACCGGCTTTTCGCATGTTTTTCGGGTATTGGAACAGCCCTGACCGGAACCTGACACGCACCGATCATCACCGCGCGTTACCGCACCCCGATCTCCCCCCTTTTCGGACTCAATTCCAGTTTTATCAAGATTTTCGGGAAGTTCCAGAGACCGTGGGGGGGGGATGGCAGCACAGGATGCCGATTCCCATGTGATCCCTCCCGGTCCCGTTCCATGGTACATTAATGGATTGGAGGGGTCTGATGGAAGCGCTCTGCACAATAGACGATGTTCAGCTCATCCGCCTGATCCGGCGGGACGAGTTGGAGCGGCTCTTCGTCGGGACTCAGGAGACTGGGGCCTCGTCCCTGGTCCAGCTCTTCGAGTTGCCCACTGGCGCAGCGACCGCGGCCCACGTGGAGCGTCATCTGAAGTTGATCAGGGCCTTCGCAGCCGTGGAAGCAACAGGAACACCTCGGATCCTGGGCATGGGCCGCAGGGAGCCCTCCAGTCTCTTCCTTGTTACCGAGGATCCGGTCGGCCTCCCTCTCGCACGGGTTCTCGCCCAATCGCCGGATTGGGCCCGGCTCGGCGGGCAAGCGTGGCTGGCCGCGCTCTGCGGCCTCCTGGCTCGCCTCCACAAACAGGGCCTGGCCAGCGGCCGGGTCCTGCCCCGGCACCTCCTGGTAAATCAGCACGGCGCGCCCATCCTGGCCGAGCCCTTTACAGCGCTCCTGCTCCACCGGATCCACGGCGCCATTCCGTTCCAGGACCCGGCCTTTCTGCGCATGCACCCCGATGCGGGGGCCACACCCCCCGAGGTCCTCGGCGGCGCGACACCGGCCCCCCCGGGGGATGTCTTTCAAGCGGGGATCGTTCTGCACAGCCTCTGGACGGGGCGGTCGCCCTTCGGCGAGGGCAGCACCCTCGAGGTCTTCAACAGGGTCAGCTCCGGCCGTCCGGCCCACCCGTTTCCCGAAGATGACCCGGCGCTGGCCGCGATCGCTGCGGCCTGCCTGGCACCCAAGCCAGGGGACCGGCCCACGGCCGAGGAGTTGGCCGGGATTCTCGGTGCGGATGCAGTCGATTGCCTCCCCCCCGTGGACGACCTCCCCCCCGGGGAAGCGCCGGAGAACCGCGACTCGGACTCGTGCCCGACCCTGCTGCTTGTCCACGACGGCGAAGGCTCAGTGGCGGAGCCCCCTCCTCCACGTTCCCCACCCACCGACACGGATCGGAAACAAGCCATCGCGCAGCTCGACACCTGGATAGCGGAGACCTCCACGCAGCGCCAGCCGGGTACAAACCGGCGCCGGACCCTCCCC
>CAYOTU010000424.1:0-3442 GCA_964406905.1 uncultured Myxococcales bacterium
ACGGGCCGACCGCTAGGGTGGCCCAGGCATCGCCAGGGCCCTGGAAGCGGAGGCGGACAGCGCAGTCGGGCCCAGCTGTCATCTCCTCCAGGTTCCAGCCGGCCAGTTGTAACGTGTCGGAGTCATCTGGAGCGATCAGCTCCTCCACGCGAGCCTCGTTCCCTGGCAGGAAGATGGAGACCATCTCCGACTCCGAGGCTGAGTTCCCCCGGGCGAGGACGTCGGAATCCGCGCCGATGGCCAGAGAAAGGAGGATGGCGGTATGAAGGAGCGCGTTCACCGAAGGTAGTTCTTGTAGCTCTTCTCGTAGACGAAGAGGTCGAACCAGGCCAGGAAGTTGAGGATACACCAGAGGGACCGGCCGTGGTCCTTCTTATGGGAGATGTGCTCCTGCCACATCCGGTCCACCGCGTGGAAGGAGAGGAAGCCCGTGCGTTCGATCCGCTCGCGCTGGAAGTACCGCCGCGCCAGAGGCGCCAGGGTTCCCTCGAACCAGAGAGAGTGGGGCATCTCAAGTCCCATGTTGTTACGGCGGTAGATTGCGTCGGGCACCAGGTCACGCATGGCCTGCTTCTGGAGGTAGCGCCGGGTGAGCCCTTTGATCCGCAGCTCCGGCGGGACGGTGCTGGCGAACTCTATCAGGATTCGATCCATCCAGGGGAACCGGGCCTCAATGGAGTGGGCCATCATCATACGGTCGTTCTTCACCATCAGGTCGCCGATGAAGAAGTACTTGATGTCCACCAGGGACAGCCGGTTCAGCTCCTCCTCCCAATCCAGGGAGTCGTAGAGATCTGAGAAGAAGGTCTCTGTACGCCGGTAGTGGTGGTGGTCCGGCATCAGCGCTGCCTTTTCCTCCGCGCTCAGGGAGTGGCGCCAGTAGAAATGCGCGTCGGGAACGTCCAACTCAGCGCCCGTGGTGAAACGCCGGGCCAGGAAGTCGAAGCTCAGCTTCCGGTAGTCAGTCGGGAGCCGCGCTGCGGTCTTGCGAATTACGTCCCGCAAGGGTTTGGGGACGTGCTTGCGGTAGAGGCTCCGGACCTTCCAGGCCAGGTGGGTCTCGTACGCGTTGAAGACCTCATCCCCGCCCTCACCCGACAGAAGAACCGAGACGTAGTTCTTTGCGTCCTCCGCAAGGATCCACGTAGGGATGGCGGCCCCGTCTCCCGAGGGCTCGTCCATGTACGCGATGTGGCGTTCAAAGACCTCGGTGACGTTGTCCGGCCGAACCACGACCTCGTGGTGGCGGGTACCAGCAAAGTCGGCCATGAGGTGTTGCCACTTGCTCTCGTCATAGGACGGCTCGTCCACACGGATTGAGAAGGTGTGTAGATCCCGGGACCGCCCCAGGAAGTTGACGATCGAGAGCATCGAGCTGGTGTCGAAGCCCCCGGAGAGGGTCATGCCGAGGGGCGCGTCCGAGATCAGATTGCGCTCCATCGCGTCGATCATCTCCTCCCGGAGACGGCGGGTAGCGGTGGCCTCGTCCAGGGTCAGGTCCGGCGTGTAGATTACCTTGTAGTACTGGCGCTCCTCAAAGCGCTGCGCGTCGAGGTCTACCTCCAAGAGCCAACCCCCCTGGATCTCCCGGACGGCCTCGAAGGGGGTGTGTCGGTCAGGGATGTAGGCCAGGGAGAAGAAGTGGAAGATCGCCTCGTGGTCGATCCCGTCGTCGAAGCGATCCAGATGGAGGAAGGACTTGATCTCAGACGAAAAGTAGAGTCGGTCGCCCCGTTGCATGAAGAAGAGGGGACGGATCCCGTAGAAGTCCCGGACCACCCAGGCCTTGCGCCGCCGGGTGTCCACCAGGCAGAAAGCGAACATCCCGGACAGCTCCTGGACAAAGTCCATGCCCAAATCCTCGTAGAGATGCAGGAGGACCTCAGTGTCAGAGGAAGTGCGAAATTGGTGGCGTTCGTCCAGCTTGAATCGTCGCCGCAACTCCAGGAAATTGGTGACCTCGCCGTTGTAGGTGATCCAGATGGTGCCGTCCTCGTTGGACATGGGCATGCCGGCGTCATCGGTGAGGTCGATGATCTTGAGACGGGTGCTGCCCAGTGCGAAGCCGTCCCGTTCGAGGACCCCCTCCTGGTCAGGGCCCCGATGGCGGAGGACGCGGGTCATGCCCCGGTGCTCGGTCCGATCTCTCTCATCGAGGGGGACGCCCAGCGAAAAAATTCCGCAGATGCCGCACATATTGTTTCAGTCCTCCCTCAAAAGCAGATCCCACATGCGTTCTGTGCGTCTTCCACGCAGAACGCGTCCCACTTCTCGCAGCATACGGGGTCTTGCTGGCAGATTTTGTCCTGGCAGATTTCGTGGTCGCAGCCCCCGCCGGGGTGGACAAAGCAGCAGTCGCTGTCGCAGTTCCCGTCGCAGTCCGGGGGGCAGGTCTGGCAGTCCTCGCCGAAGTCGCAGAACCCGTCGCCGCAGGTGGCTTCGCCTCCGCAGACCGTGCAGTGGTCCTCAGCGAAGTCAGCGCAGGCCCAGTCCCACTTCTCAGCGCAGCAGAAGCCGTCGATCGCACAGACGATCTCCTGGCAGAGAGGGTCGTCGCAGCCGGGCAAGCTCCCCCCCTGGCAGCAGCTTGATTCGCAGGAGCCGCAGTCTTCCGGGCAGGTCTCACAGGTCTCCAGGTCCTGGCAGTAGCCGTCCCCGCATTCAGGATTGGTACATACGTTCGGGCCGCCCACGCAGAAACCCTCGTGGCATTGGTCACCCTCGGTGCAGGGGTCGTCGTCGTCGCAGGGGCCATCCACCTGCTCCTGGTGCCAGCCGGTCTCGGGATCGCAGACCAGGTCGTTGCAGGGGTCATCCCACTCCTGGGGAGGGGGGATCACCTCTCCGCTCTCGCAAACGCCGTCCTGGCAGGTGTCGCCCACCGTACAGACGTCGCCGTCGTCGCAGGGCGAGCCGTCGCCGAAGGTGGCCGGCTTGCAGGTCTTCTTCGATGGGTGGCAGAACCAGAAGGTGCAGGGATTGTCCGAGAGGTGGGCGCAATCCTGGTCTTGCTCGCATTCATGAGCCGAGCCGACATCCTCCCCAGCGTCCGGCGCGGGCGCATCCCCGCCGAGGTCTGCCACAGTGTCCACAGGCGGGTTCACGCTATCGCTGATGAGGTCCTTCGGCGTAGCGACGTCTCCGGTCGAGTCGTCCCCGGCAGCGACCTCCTCGGCGGGACTGTGCGTGTCGGGAAAGACCAGGGTCGGCTCAGGCCCCCCGCTTCCGCATCCCGCTGCGCCCAGCAGTAGTATCAGGGCTGTCATCCACTGCGCCATGCCGCCCTCCTCGTTCACGCAATCGTACCCGAATGGAATCCTAACCAACACAGCGCCGGGAATCAAAGAGATGTGACTCGCAGGTATAGTTCAGAACAGTTTGAATCCCATGGACAAGGTCTCGAAGAGGGATTGCGTCATCTTCGTGAGGTTTGTGCCCCGAT
>CAYOTU010000425.1:0-3438 GCA_964406905.1 uncultured Myxococcales bacterium
AGGCGGTTCTGTGGGAGGCCCTTCAGGGCCACAATATCGGGGACGAAACCCCTCCCATAGACAGAAGCGGGCCTGAAGGCCCTCCCACAGACCGACTAATGCAGGTTGATATTGAGCGTCCCGGTGGGACCGCCGGAGCCGGCGTCGTTCGTGAAGAGGAACACGCCACCGACCACTGCGCCGGTGACCACGACCCCGATGGACGTCCAGAACCACCACTCCTCGGTGACCTTCTTCTTCTTCTTCTTCAGTCCCTTGATCTCGGGGAAGATCGGGTTGTCCGGGTCGAAGACGTTGGTGTCGGTCTGGGTGGTGATACCGGCCTTCTGGAGGAGCTCCGGGTCAATGGGGGGGCCACCGAGGCCTTCGACTCTGGTTTGGAGACCGAAGAAGGCCTCGAAGGTGCCTGAGAGGAATTCCTTGATGCCCGCGTAGAACTCAGCGTCACGCTCGATTGTGCGGGACGCCTCGGTCAGCGTGCCGTCAGACCTCAGGTAGTAGCCCTTGATCTCGTAGGCCCGTCCTACGACACCGGCGCCGACCACCAGGAGGTCGTCCACGCCGAGGAAGTCCTTGAGATCCTGCATGGGCTGCTGCACTGCCGCGTTGTCTGCCTTGAGGACCTGTGCGACCGCGACCAGGCTCTTGTCGAAGGTGGCCTTGTCCGGGATAGGGATCAGGGTGACATCCTGCGTCTTCTTTTTTCGAGCTTTCACCCGGATCATGCCGGCCCACTGCTCGTAGCCGTCCAGCGTAATTCTCAGCAGGTGAGGTCCGGCGATGAGATTGCGGAAGCTCGCCGGGGATTGCTCTGGCTCCTTCTGATCCACCATGACCACTGCGTTCTCCGGGATCGTGTTCACATACAGATCCCCAGCCGGGCGGCTCGAAATTTCGGTCTGGAGGTGGGTGAAGAGGTTGAGGACCTCCACGCTGTACACGTATTCCAGGTTGGTCTGCTCCGGCCAGAGGGCCAGGGACAACTCCAGGGCCGACTTGGCGCCGTCGATGTTCCCGTTCAGAGCTTGGGCCACGCCCCAGGTCTTGTAGTACATCGCCACTGTACGGGTCTGGAGACCGGCGAGGACCTGGTCGAAGAGCGGCTGGATCTCCTTCAGGAGAGCAAGCGCCTGTGCTGTGTTTTTTTTGTTGAGGAGCTTGTAGGCCTCCTCAACCTTGGCGTTTACCTGGGGCACCGCAGAGCGGTTTGGGATCGGCGCTGGGGTGATCAACTCCACGTCGGTGAGGTCCCCCGCGTGCTGGCGCATCATTCGTCCGATCAGCAGCGATGCCTGTACGTCCGCCTCAGAGGACGGCAGGACGAAGAGCGCTATGCGCCTGTTTCCCTCCTGCGCTGAGGCCATGGGTACGTTTGGCAACACGGAGAACGCTGTGAACAACGTCGCTGTAGCGAGGGTCACGACGGCCTGGAATCGGGTATACTTTTTCATCGGTGTCCCTCCCTATTCGTCGTAGCAGACAGAGTCCCACAGACCCTCGGGGCAGATCGCCCCGGGACAGTAGACCTCTGTCTGCAGGGCCGGGGGAGCGCCCGACTCGTCAAGTCCGAGGGCCGGCGAGTCCACGCCGCCGACCAGGAAGATGCAGTCGTTGGGCAGTACCACGGCCGCTGCCCCGCCTAGTGAAATCATTGGCTCGTCCGAGTCGGGGCTACGCAGGGTCTTGCTGAGCAACTCGAAGACCTTTACGTCGTGGGTGGCCGAGTCCGAGAAGATGGTCTGTTCGCCCTGGGTTTCAGAGGTGAATCCACCCATGAGCACTACATGCTTGTTGTCCCAGCTCGAGGCCGTGTGCAGGTACCGGCCCACGCCGAGGCCCTCGATCTTCTCCGTTGAGACCACGTTTTCGCTGTCCACGGTGACCAGGTACGCGTCATTCACCGAGGGCACCTTCAAGTCACCCTTGGAGTTGTTTGCGCCCCCCGCCAGGAAGAAGCGGCGGCTGGCCAGGGAGGTCATGGTGTGGAAGAAGGGCCGCTTTTTGTAGGAGTCACCGTCGGTGAAGGAGAGTTGGGTGAAGTTCCCCATGTCACCCTTGAGCTGCTCCGACGACGCTGTGTAGATCTCGGCTACCGGCTGGTCGCTGTGGATATTGCCGCCCCAGAAGAGGTACACCGATTGCTTGTTCGGGGTCGGAAGGAGGACCGCACTGTGCCCTGTTCGCAGGGCCAGCATGGCCACGCCCTTGTTGTTGACGAAGCCCTCGCCCTCAGTCTCACCGATGATCTTCGGGACGTAGAGTTCGGCTTGCTGGTACTTGGCGTCTTGCTCGAAGGTGCCAGCGGCCGAAGGCCAGAGGCCGCCACCCGTCACTAGCACGGTGCCCCGGTTGTTCACCACCGCGACGGGGAAGACCCGCGGGATGCTCAGGTACATCAGGTCGACCTCGTTCTCAGCTTCACCGGTATCCAGCATGTCGGCTTTGGCGATGAACTTCTCTTCCCCCAGACGCGTGTCAAACAGCTCGTAGGTCTTGCCAACGGTGCCGACCTTGGACTTCTCAAAGTAGAGGGGGAAGGCCTCGCCGCCTTTGTCCCAGAACAGCATCTCCGAGCCACCGATCAGGAGGACCTGCTGGGTCGTGGGGATGTAGACCGCGGTGTGCGCTCCACGAGCCCGGTTCATCAGGTTCGCTGCCTGGCGCATTTCCCCTGTAGCTGGGTCGTAGATGTAGGCCACCTGGCTGGGTCCGTAGATTTCAAAACGACCCTGGGTTTCCTTCACCTTGGTGAATCCGCCCGTGATCAGGACCCGGCCGTCGGGCAGGTTGGTCACCGCGGGGAAGAGGATGTTGGGTGCGCTGGCCGGCGCGTCCACGCAGGTGAACCCTGAGAGGGCCTGGGCCTTGAGGTCCAGTTGCAAGGTCTTGTTTTTTGAAATCATGATGTTTCGGCCGCGGGCGAACATGGCCGGTACATCCCCGTCCGTGAAGCCGAGGCAGGTGATCTCGAGATCTTCCCCCTCGGGCACCTTCATGGAGTAGGGCGGGTCGCCCTTGAAGGTTTTCTCCTTCACGATCTCTCCGAGTTTGTTGTCCCGAACCCGGATCCTGACCTCGCTGCACGGGACTTCGTCTATGCAGTTGCTGTCCAGGGGAGCCAGCCAGAGGTTCAACTCCGCCCCATCCCCGTCCTCGAATTCTTCTCCGCCGCAGCCGGCAAAGACCGCCAGAGCGAGGAACGCAGCCGCGGTTACCAGAACTTTGTAGGTCATCGTTACCTCACCAGCCCAAGAGATATCGCAAGCAATCTAAACCCATACGCGTGCGCGTGTCAATGCTGGCCTGAACCCCAAGGTTCAGGTGCTCGACAAGCAAGAAAACGTGGTCTGGGCCGAAGGGTGAGGAAGTCAGCGGCTAAGCTGCGGGCGTTCAGGCCGGAGTCACCTGTCGAGCGAAGCGTTCCGACGAGGGAGGCGG
>CAYOTU010000426.1:0-3432 GCA_964406905.1 uncultured Myxococcales bacterium
CATCCTGGCTATCCTCCAGGAGACGCCGCATTTCAAGGACGCCTTTGCGGTGAACAATGGCCTGCTTCTCTTCGAAGGGGAGCGTAGCGCCAGGAATTTCGCGCTCCACGACCGCCAGGCGGTGACCGTCGGTGGCGACCACGGTGATAACCGCGCCGGCCTCCATGTCCTCTGTCGCCTCAATTTTTCGCAGTTTCACCAGCATGCCGTTCAAATTCATACGAGAGGGATCATCGGACATGAATGGCGTCATGCGCGCGGCTAATTGGGAGAGGAGTCGCGCGGGCATGGTAATGCCCTCGTCGCCTTCGTCTTTTTCGATGAGGGGGAAATCATCTGGGTCGAAGGAATTCAGGGTTGCGCGAGTGCGGCCGCATTGACAATGGATGTTACCCCCGGTGAGGAGTTCAACGTCCACGGTGGCGTCTTGCCAGAGGCGAATGGAATCATAGAATGAGCGGGCGTTGATAGCGATCTTCCCCGACTGTTCGACCTTCGCCGGGAAGGAGGTGATCAACACCACGTCATAATCCGTGCATTTTACCCGGATCGTGCCATCGTCCACGCTCTCTAAGAGGATATGGGCGAGTACGTTATTGACGGTGCCCTTCTTGTCCGCGATTCCCTGGGTTTTGGCCAGGGTCTGCATCAGGGTGCCGCGATCGGCTGAGAACTTCATGGACATCCTCCTCTGATGGTTGATCTCCCTTCAGAAGATCTTTTAATTATCACCATCACCATAAGGCCTGTTGAAACCTTGGAACACGTATTAACTCCCCGAAAAAGCTCCATAAGTTCTTCACTGGGTGATGTGGAGAACCTGTGGCAAACCTGCGGCCCGATCTTCCCCGAGGAAACAATCAACAGGTTTGTAACACAGCTGACACCGGGTTCTCAACAGGAACCACACAACCCTACCCCCGGAATTTTTTCTCCAGCTCATCCAGAATCGCTGCCAATTCGCTGTCCAGCTTCCGAAGGCGCTCGATTTTCCGATAAGAGGTGAACACGGTGGAATGATTTCGTTTGCCGAAGCGCTCACCGATATTCGGGTAGGAGAGCTGTAGAAGATGTCGGCAGAGGTACATAGCAATCTGTCGTGGTTGGGAGATGCTGCGCATCCGTCGGGGCGAGCACAGGTCCGCCTTGGTGACGTCGAAATAGGCCGCGACGGTGTTCATGATCCGATCCGGGGTAACCCGTGGCGCCCGGTTTTTTATGAGGGTTCGCAGCGCGTCTCGGGCCATACGCAGGTCCACTGGCGCGGCTTGAAGATTGGACTCGAGTTGAAGACGAACCAGGCAGCTCTCCAATTCCCTGACATTGGTGTCGACGTTGGTGGCGACGAAGTCCACCACGTCATCTGGGAGGACAATGCCCACGGCCGCAGCCTTTTTTTGGAGGATCGCCATACGGGTCTCTTTTTCCGGGGGCTTGATGTCCGCGATGAGGCCCCATTGGAAGCGGGAGCGAAGGCGGTCCTCGAGCTTGGGGATGTCCCGGGGGAAGCGATCAGAACTGAGCACCACCTGGGTGCCGACGCCATAGAGTGCGTTGAATGTATGAAAAAATTCGTGCTGGGTGCTCTCCTTGCCACCGAGGAATTGCACGTCATCCACAATCCAGATGTCTACGGCCTCCCGGTAGCGGGTACGGAACTCGTCTATTGTTTTGCGCTGTACCGCCTGGATCCAGTCATTGATATAGGTTTCACAGGTGATATAGCGCACCCGCAGTCCTGGGTCGTTGTCTTTTATCTGATGGCCGATGGCCTGGACGAGGTGGGTCTTACCGAGGCCGGTGCCTCCATAGATAAAAAGGGGGTTGTACTGGCTGGCCGGGCGGCTGGCGACTGCGCGGGCCGCGGCCGCGGCTAGTTGGTTCGACGGCCCCACCACGAAGGCATCGAAGCGGTATCGTGGAAGGAGAGGTTCCCCCGCCGGCGTCATCGGGAGGTCCGGCGGGTCAAAAAGGGACGGGAAGAGCTCGATAGAGGCAGTTGTACGAACAAGAATTAAGGGCACACGGCGTCCGGCGCGGGCCTCCAGGAGAGTCTCCAGACGTTCCAGGTGGTGCTCGGTAACATACTCCTGGACCTGTCGATTCTGAACCTCCAGGCGGAGACCTCCGCTTCCGTCCGGACGTGGGTGGAGGGGGCGAAGCCAGGTCTCGAAGTCCCCGGGTTCCAGCTCGAGGCGAATGACCTCAAGTGCCTGGTTCCATAATCGTTCGACATCCAACCCCGTCTGTCCCATCAGCGCCCTCGCTTTTTCTTGACAGTCCTGATCTTTGACAGTCCTGATCTTTGACAGTCTCGATCCTTCGGAGCGGGTCCGGTCTGTCAAGGGGATTTTTTGGCCGAGCCAGATCTGTTTGGTGTGGTCTGGAAGCGGGTCTTGACAGGGAAGGACGTGAGGCGGACAATCCCGTTCAGCGGAGGTGCGGATGATCCTGGGTGAGGTCCTAGGCGCTTTGGTCGCCAGCACGCGGTATCAGGGCCTGGAAGGCCGGATATTTCTTATCGTGCAACCCCAAGAAGCCGACGGAAAAGCGATCGGGGACGCGGTGGTAGCGGTGGACACGGTACACGCGGGGCCGGGCGATCGTGTCTACATGGTTCTCTCCCGCGAGGCCGCGCTTGCGCTGGAGCCCTGGTTCGTACCTGTTGATCACACGATAGTAGGCTTTGTGGATTCCGTGGACCTCGAGGAGAGCGGCTGATGGTCCTGGGTAAGGTGATGGGGACGGTGGTCTCCACGATCAAGCACATAGATTATTTTGGTCACAAGCTCTATGTGATCCAACCCCTGAACGCGGAGCGCAGCCCGGTCGGGGATACCTTCCTGGCCTGCGATACGGTCCAGAGCGGGGTGGGCGATACGGTCTTGGTAATGCGCGAGGGTAACGGTGTTCGCCAGATCCTCAAGAAGGAGATCTGTTGCATCCGCTCCCTGGTTGTCGGGGTGGTGGATGAGGTCGACGCGCACCCGTCACGCCGTTCGGAGCCAACTCCATGAACCTTCAGGCCCTCCGGCGCCAAGTCGCAGAGTACTCCCGGCGTCTCTGGGATAGGGGCTGGGTGGCCAACCACGACGGTAACATCACCATCCGTATAGATGGCGGGCGTCTTCTGGCGACCCCCACCGCGGTCTCAAAGGGCGCGATCAGGGAGGAAGACGTTCTTGTTCTGGAGATGGAAAGCGGCACGGTCATTGCGGGTGCGGGGCGTCCCTTCTCCGAGCTGTACATGCACCAGGAGTTCTACGCGGCTCGTAATGATGTGGCAGCCGTGATTCACGCACATCCGCCGGTGCTCTGCAGCTTTGCGGTGGCCGGGGTCGAGGTGGAGCCGACTATAATGCCGGAGCCCGTGGTGACCCTGGGGCCGCGCATACCCCTGGCGCCGCCGGTGCAGCCGGGTTCCATCCAGGC
>CAYOTU010000427.1:0-3422 GCA_964406905.1 uncultured Myxococcales bacterium
CACCACGCTACGGCGTCCTGCAAAGAGGAACACGATCGCGGTGGTCGTCGAGAAGAAGATCAGAGATTGATACAGGGTCCTGAATGGCGCTTGGCCCGTGTCCAACCAATTGTTGGTCAATATGCCCGTGCCGATGAGGAAGCCGGCGACGATCGCTCCGAGGCCGATCCAACCGAAGGTCTTTGTACCACGTTCCGAGCCCCTGATCGCTGAACCTATTCCGATGCCGTAGGCCACCGCGGCTGCAAAGTAGGCAAGGATCATCATCTTGTAGCTCATGCTGCGCCCTCCCTGCGCCGCCGGGGGAGGCGGATCTTGAGGAGCGCCCCGAGGACCAGGAGGGCGAGTCCGGAGAGGACCAGCGTGAGGCCGGGGTCCCTCACGGCCTGGAGGCCGGAGTATGAGAGGTTCTGGGCGTTCCAGTTCGACTGGTAGAGCCACCACCCGTCATAGATCAGGGGATGGTTTACCAGGACATCCTGTGTAACCAACTCGTTGCCTTCGTCGTCCAGTAGGGTGACTCGGCTCTGGTAGAGCTTCACATCGCCGGAGTCAGGCTTGTACACGATGGCGTAGCGTTCATTTCCCACGGGCACGTCAGCGGGGATCTCCCCCAAGTCACCGTCGACCTCGACGATTGCGACCCGCCGCTTCGTCTGGGGACGCCCCTCGCTGGAAGGATCTATGACGACGCGGGACCCCAATACCTTGATGTGCACGCCCGCTACGTCGGTCTCTCGGCCTCGCTCGACGTTGAGGCTGGCCACGGGGCCCGGCTCCCCTGGCACGAAGACGTAGACCATCTCGTAGAAGCTTACCTGGAAGTCGTCCAGGCGGACCGTGAACGGAAGCCGGACTTCTCGCCCGATCTGAAATCCGTCCTTCGTCTCCGTCATCCATGGGGTCGCATGGCCCACCGTGAGATGGACCATGCCTTCCTCTTTCTGGAAGGTATGCAGGGTCGAGCCTGCGATGATGATGACGATCGAGCCATGGATCAGGATGTACCCGATCCGGCGTTTTCTGGGAATCTGGTCCACCAGGCAGAGGAAGGAGCTGATGCCCAGGAGCCCAATAAGGGCCATGAACCAGAATTGCCCGAAGAACGGCATACCGTAGAAGAGGGTCCCCACCACTGTCGATAGGGCCAGGACCGAAATCAGGACAGAGGAAAACTCCATAGTCGTGACGAGCGCGCGGGTCTTCTTCCAGAGGATTAGTCCGGCCACGGGAATCCCGACTGATCCTAATCCGAGGAGGTCGAGGACCCTTAGTCCGCCTACGGGGATTTCGACGATCCGGGGGAGGTTGAGGTGCCCCGCCAACCATCCGACTCCGGCCATGACCGCAACAAGCAGCAGGCTGAACAGGAGTCTTTTCTTCATTTCCTACTACCTCAATGCCTGTCAGCTTCCTGAAGAAGCGACCAGAAGTTAGGAGTAGAGGCTTCGGGTGTCAAGCTAAACCGGTAGGCGGGCAGCGAGCAGTGGGCGGTGGGCAGTGGGCTGTTTGGCTCACCGCTCACCGCTGTCTACTGAGTGACGACGTAGTCCATGTCGGCCGGGGTGTCGGAACCGCCCCAGGTCTTCTTGGTCATGAGGTCGTAGATCATGCCGTTGGTGCCGAACTTGAGGTCATAGGCCTCGTAGCCCAGGATGTTGAGCCACGCGGTGACTTGGCTGCCGTGCTGTCCGGTGTAGCAGTAGACCACGATGGGCATGTCGGTGGGCAGGCTGCCCAGGTCGATCCCGGTGTGCATGCTGCTGACCGGGCTGTACTGGTACGAGCCGTCGATGTGCCCCGGATCCAGGTACTCGGCCTCGGGCCAGTAGTTGACGATGAAGTAGTCGTCCGTCGCTATGAAGAGATTAGCGGTGGTGATGAATTTGCCTCCCGCAGTGAGCATGTCGTCGATGCGCGCACCCAGGATCGAGGGGCCGTCGGCCTCACCAGTATCGATCTCAGGGTAGCCCTGGAATTCGGGCTTGGCCGGAGCCGCGTCGGTGACGAACTGGCCCGCGTAGTCGCTCCCGGTTTTGCCGCTCCAGATATCAAAGTCAGTGTGCCAAGCGGCCATGCCGAACTTGAGGCTGTACGCGTCGTAGCCTAGGAGGTTCAGCGCGAGCACTGCGTGGCCCGCCAGATGACCTGTGTGACAGGTCACCAGGACCATGTCGTCCTCGGTCAGGTTGGCAGCCGCCCATGTAGCGATGTCCTCGATGGCCACCAGGTTGGCGCCGTCGATGTGGCCGTCGTCAAAGTCCTGGATCCCGTTCGGGGCCATCTGCCAGACGCCGTCACCGTCGGGGCCGTACTTGTCCGTGGTGCGGATGTCGATGATCGTCCAGTTCTCCAGGCCTTCGACCAGCACGTTGGTGAGGCCGATGATCTTGGGGGCCGCGGTGTTGATGTAGTCGCCGTTGTCACCCTCAAGGTGCTCAATGAGTGTCATTATTTCGGGCTTCTCCACCATGCCGACGTAGTCCATGTCAGCGGGGGTGTCGGGGCCGCCCCAGGTCTTCTTGGTCATGTTGTCGTAGAGCATGCCGTTGGTGCCGAACTTGAGGTCATAGGCCTCGTAGCCCAGGATGTTGAGCCACGCGGTGACTTGGCTGCCGTGCTGTCCGGTGTAGCAGTAGACCACGATGGGCATGTCCGTCGGCAGGGTCGCCAGGTCCGCATCGGTGTGCATGCTGGCGAGCGGCGTGTACTGGTACGAACCATCGATGTGGCCAGGGTCCAGGTAGTCGGCCTCGGGCCAGTAGTTGATCACGAAGTAGTCGTCCGGTGCGACAAAGAGGTCCGCGATGGTGATGAACTTGCCGCCCGCTGTGAGCATTTCGTCGATGCGCGCGTCCAGAATTGCGGGGCCATCGGTCTCGCCGGTGCCGAGGGTCGGGTAGTCGCCCGCTTCGGGCTTGGCAGGCGCGACCTCGCCGACGAACTGGTCAGCGTAGTCGTTGGAGGTCTTGCTGCTCCAGATGTCGAAGTCGCTGTGCCAGGAGGCCATTCCGAACTTGAGGCTGTACGCGTCGTAGCCCAGGAGGTTCAGCGCGAGGACGGCGTGGCCGGCCAGATGGCCCGTGTGACAGGTCACCAGGATCATCTCGTCTCCGGTGAGGTTGTCAGCGGCCCAGGCGGCGATGTCAGCGAAGGGTACCAGGGTAGCGCCGTCGATGTGGCCGTCGTCATAGTCCGGGACCCCGTTTGGGGCCATCTGCCAGACGCCGTTGTCGTCGGGGCCGTACTTGTCCTGGGTGCGGATGTCGACGATCGTCCAGTTCTCCAGGCCCTCGGCCAGCACGTCGGTGAGTCCGATAATCTTGGGGGCTCCGTCGTTGATGTAGTTGCCGCCGTCGTCCTCGATGTAGGCCAGGAGGGTGTCGATCTCGGACATGACCACGTCTTCGACGCACTCGCCG
>CAYOTU010000428.1:0-3410 GCA_964406905.1 uncultured Myxococcales bacterium
CCGCGAGACCGCACTGAGGCAGCGGGTCCAGATGGTCTTCCAGGACGCTGCTGGCGCGTTGAATCCTCGCTTGACCATCGGCTTTCAACTCCGAGAGGCCCACGGCCTCGGCGCACATCGTCGAACCCCGGCTGCCCCTGCCGTGGACCGGATGATGGATCAGGTGGGCCTGCCAGCGGCGCTCCTCGCCCGACACCCCCACGAGCTGAGCGGAGGCCAGCGCCAGCGGGTGGTGATAGCCCGGGCTCTGCTCACCGGCGCGGAGATCCTCCTGGCCGACGAGCCCGTCTCCGCACTGGATCTTTCGGTCCAGGCCCAGATCCTGGAGTTGCTCCGGGGCCTCAACCAGGACGCGGGGGTCACCTGTCTCTTCATCTCCCACGACCTGGATGTCGTCCGTTACCTCTGCCCCCGGGTAGCGGTGATGCTGGCGGGACGGATCGTGGAGGAGGGGCCGTCGCTGCTGGTCCTGACCCGGCCGGCCCACCCCTACACCCGGGATCTCCTCGCGTCGATCCCGCATCATATGGCGCACTTCGACGCGTCCGACACCCATCCGCCGGCCCTGTCAGGGGATCCACTAATACCGACGGGCTGCCCCTACCAGAACCGCTGCCCCCAGGCAGACCTGCGCTGTCGCACCGAGGCCCCGCCCCTGCTCTCCCTCGGAGAGGGACAGCGGGCGGCCTGTTTCAAGCTGGGCTCAAGGTGATCAGGGGCAATCCTCGCCCACTTTGTCCTCGTCGTAGCAGGCCACCTGCTTCTTGAGCATGGTCCGGCGATACTCTGCTTGGAGATGGAAAACCTGGTGGGGCGGATTTCTTGATCCGCCCCACCAGCGAGCCCGAGGTCCAAACTTGCACTTGACAAGTGTATCCGTTGGCGGTAACATAATCGCGAAGTTCGAGAGGTTGAGAATACAGGGATTACAACATGGCGAAGATAAGGAGAGGAGGCTTCATCTTCCTCACCGGGATTAGCGACCACCGGCCCGAGCACGTCCATGTTTTTCGGGACAGGAGGCCGGTGGTGAAATGGGACCTTGAAAATGGGTTGGTCATGGAAGGTAAGATGAGCGGCCGGATAATGAAGCTGATCGTCAAATTGCAGAAAGAGGGAAAGCTATGAAGATTGACTCCGTTTCGTACAACAACCGGAAGCAGAGCTTTGAAATCGAGACTGAGGGCAGGTTGCTTTCTCTGCCTTACGTGAAGGCGATGCCCTACTTCGATGGACGTATCACCGTGTCACGGGTGTGGGTTGACGAAGAAATCGCCTCCGAAGGGTTTTCGTTTCTCTATGGCTCCGACCAAGAGGAAACCGTGCATGTAGAGCAGGTGCTGGAATACAACAACGACCCTACCTACTTGCGGGAGTCACTCGTATACAACCTCACCATCGAAGCCCAGAAGCGCATCAAGGTGTCTCGTCTCGGTCGACGGGAGATCATCCGGCGCTTAGGAACCTCACCAGCGCAGCTCTATCGTCTCCTTGACCAAAAGAACGTGCAGAAGACGATCGACAGGCTCGTAGAGCTTCTTGCCGTCTTGGATTACGTTGTGGAGTTGACCGTGAGTGAACGTTTTTCCGAGGCAGAGATTTTGGAGTTCCCTCAGGTTCAGCAAGGACTAACCGAGTCTGTCCTGGGAGACCCCGGCTCTCTCGGGTATGACCTAAATCGGAATGGCGGCGGACCACTACGGTCATTGGCCGTTGCTGCTGGGGGGTAACAGCATGTATGTCACGGCACACAAAGTAGTATCTCACAAGGACGAGAAGGGCATCAACTCCTTCTTTCACAAACACGACGACCATGAGTTGTCGGCGGTGAACTGGAGTTCGCCGGAAGTGGTGCTCCTGGCGGACAAGAACCCCGGACAACTGGTTCGAGCTAGCTACGAACTGCCCCCTGGTGGCAATCGCGTTTTGTCGTATCTTGACGTTTTTGCCCCGAACGGGACCGAGGAAGCCACCGTCAGGTTGGCGCTCGAAGAGCTCCAAAAGATGCTGTCGAACCTCGATCCTCCACTTGCCAGGAACATCGACGGAATCGGCATTCGATTCAGCACGATCACGCGGCTCAGAGATAGAAGAGCCGAGGAATTCGAGGAACTCAAACAGAGACTCCTTGCAATGTACGAAGATGCAGACGCACAGCCCAGCGTCTCTGGTGATCCGTTGGAAGTGGACGTTTCGTGGGATGGTACGTTCTACTACTTCTCGCTTCGCCCTTCCAGCAAGGTCCGTGTTCAGGAGATGCACGAGCATGGTTCGCTCTGGCACCCTGGTCGGGTGAGGATGACCAACGACACGCTGCTTGATTTTCAGGAGCAATACGGAGAAATCTGGCCACACGTGATCAGCATGTTGACCAGCCTTCCGCTGGATGCGGTGGTCGATTCCGGAGGCGTTAGGTTCTTCCGCTCCGATCGGGAAGGAATTTGGAGGGAGTGGCCTGCAACGCGTTATTCCGACCTGGGTTGAGGGCCACACACACAGACGTGCGTGCGTGCGTGCGTGTGCTGCCTGGCCTTTTCGGGTGTCCTGACATGCAGTCATCACCCAACCGCATCTGCCCTGGAAAGGGCCTCCCACAATCCGCTGCATGCTCGACACCTGCGGTCGCGGCTGATTGGTCCGCTCATCCCGACGGGCTGCCCCTACCAGAACCGCTGCCCCCAGGCAGACCTGCGCTGTCGCACCGAGGCCCCGCCCCTGCTCTCCCTCGGAGAGGGACAGCGGGCGGCCTGTTTCAAGCTGGGCTCAAGGTGATCAGGGGCAATCCTCGCCCACTTTGTCCTCGTCGTAGCAGGCCACCTGCTTCTTGAGCATGGTCCGGGCCCGGTGCAGGCGCACCTTCGCTGCGGTGGTGGAGATGTCCAGGGCTCGGGCGGTCTCATCGGTGGAGAGACCCTGGAAGTCTCGGAGCGTTATGACGACACGATAGATAGCGGGAAGATCGAGGAGGGCCTGCTGGAGACGACGGGCCAATTGGCTGGCCTCGGCTTCCTGAACAGGCTCGTCCACGCCGTCGGACGCGCCAGCAGGTATTTTGTTTTCTCGGTCCTCGATAATTTGATCCAATGAAAATTCGCGATCAGGCTCGTGCTTGCGTTTGCGGCGCTTCTTGAGGCACGCGCTGGATGCGATCTTGAAGAGCCAGCTCTGAAAGCTGCCTTCTCCCCGGAAGCTGTTCATGTTCCTGAACGCTGAGAGGAGGGTCTCCTGGAGCACATCCTCCGCGTCCTCCCGATGACCACACATGCGGGCCCCGAAACGGAAGACCCGGTCCTGGTACATGGACATCAGCTCTCCGAAGGCCTTCTCGCTGTCGAGCTTCACGAAGCGGTTGATCAGCTCTGTTTCCTGCTTCTTCTGTTCAGTCATGGGCTCCCTTTCCGCGGCCAGCC
>CAYOTU010000429.1:0-3410 GCA_964406905.1 uncultured Myxococcales bacterium
ACCGCCAGCTGCGCTGGCTGGGTCGGCCGGAAGAACTCAACTGCGCGGATGGCTCCCAGAAGAGAGGTCTTGCATCCAATGGAGCCCCGGGTCAGAATCGCTACCTGGAGGTGTTCATGGCCCGAAAGATCCGCACATACTACGTCGTCACCTGGCGCGACCCGGCCAAAGAGGGGAAGGTCCGGTCCATGAAGGCCAAGCGAATAGAAAACTCCGACCTGGGACCGACCTTTGTCTGCCTGTCGGACTTTGTCTTCGACACCGGGGGCCTGGTCATCGACCCGGAGGAGGAGGACTTGAAGTCCCGCTTCACGGACACGAAGCGTCTGCACCTCTCGATCTACAACGTCCTCTCCGTAGAGGAACGCGGCCGCCGCCACAAGGGCCTCCAACTCGACCAGGACCGCGCCGCCGTCGTCTTCCTGCCCTCGGGAAAGTCCTCGGAGTGACCCGGGCTCCGGGTCCAAAAAACACGCTATCGGATGGTGTCCGCAATGCGCTGGGTGAAGAGCGAGGTCGAGAGGACGCCGGAGAGGTTCACCGCGGCGGGGACGTAGTATTCCAGGTACTCGATCAGCCCGTCCCCATGCTCACGCAGGAATCGGCGTGCGGCGCGCTCGGAGTCGATCTCCTCGATGCGCTGCTGCATCTCGTCCCACTCGGTGAAGAGGCTCTCGAGCTCCACGAACCGGCGGCAGATGGGGAGGTGGTCATTGAACGGGCAGCCGAAGAAGGTCCCCGGAACATCCCTACGCCAGAGCCCGCCCGGCCCCGTGACCCGGTAGGCGACCTCGTTGAACGCGGCCAGGACCTCAAGCGCGTCGTCCGGCCGCTCGTCGAAGAGCTCCTCGTACGCTTCCAGGTAGACGGCGCAGCGGGTCTCCAGCGTATCCCAGTATCTGCCAGCGTCCCAGGAAGCCTCCGCTGCTTGGGCGGTCAGTGCGATGATGATGCCGAATCCGACTGTGATTACCTTCTTCATGGCCCCCTCCCTCACCGTTCCCGGTGCGATACGTGGTGCGTATTTTCAAGGCTCGCTCGCATTCCATTGCATCAGGCGTGCCAGCATCAGAACCCCATATTTTCCAGGGGATTGACCGTTTGACTGGTGTATCTATGGGGTTCTGATACGTAACGATCCGTTACGCGTGACGGTTTGACCTGCCTCACCCGCGGTGGTAGAAACGGTTCATTCGAGACCGTGACGACCGGGAGGAATCAAGT
Source organism: uncultured Myxococcales bacterium (assembly GCA_964406905.1). Classification (GTDB taxonomy): domain Bacteria; phylum Myxococcota_A; class UBA9042; order CAIXZC01; family CAIXZC01; genus CAZNWW01. Next base: position 1,225 of record CAYOTU010000429.1, read on the forward strand.
TGGAGACTCCGACGGGCTCCGAGACCATCGCTGGGACGGACACCGCGCTCACGTCACCGAACACAACAAGCCCGACCGTCTGCGTGCGAGTCGTGGCATCACCCGATGTAAAGGCCGTGGGCCATACCGTCGCGGTCACGGGGCGGGGCGTAGTCCTCGGTCGCGCGGGGAACGGTCCAGAGCAATCCGACCAGATCCGTCTTACGGACGGCCGCATGTCCCGTGGCCACGCCAGGCTAGTCCGACCGGCCCCCGACGCGCCGGTCGTCCTGGAGGATCTGGGTAGCAAGAACGGGACTTCGGTGAACCGCGGCCGCGTGGAACGCGTCGACCTCTCCCCCGGGGATGTCCTGCGCACCGGCGACTCGTTGTTCGTGATCTGCCCGCCGATCCTGGACATCTCGAACATCGACGGGGGCGAGACCGGCCTCGTCGGCGTCTCCGCAGCAATGCGGGAGGCGCGCCACCGGATCCACCGCATCGCGGCCGCGGACATGGCCGTCCTGGTCCTGGGCGAGACGGGCACGGGAAAGGAGGTGGTGGCCAACGCTTTACACCGCCTGAGCAACCGGGAGGGTCCATTTGTCCCCCTCAACGCGTCCGCGATCCCGAAGGACCTCTTCGAAAGCGAGATCTTCGGGGCACGGGAGGGCGCGTACTCGGGCGCGAAGCGTTCCCGCAAGGGCTACCTCATGGAGGCCCACCGTGGCACCCTCTTCCTGGACGAGATCGGAGAGATGCCGCACGCTGTCCAGTCCAAGCTGTTGCGCACGATGGAGACGGGAGAGGTGACGCCCCTGGGCGCCACCCGTGGGACCAGGGTGGACATCCGCTTCATCTCCGCGACCAACTCAGACGTGGACGCGGATGCTTGCGCCGGCCGGTTCCGCCTGGACCTCCTCTTCCGCCTGGCCCAGCTCCGCGTTGAGCTGCCGCCCCTCCGCGCCCGCCGGGAGGACATCCCGATCCTCTGGGATCACTTCAGCGACGTCCCCTTCGCCAACCTGGGCGAGACCACCCTGCAGGAGGCCCTCCTCTGCCACGTCTGGCCCGGCAACGTCCGTGAACTGCGCAACGTCGCCCGTGGCCTCACCATAGAGGCTCGCACCGGCCCCGTCACCCTCCACCACCTCCCCGACGCAATCCGTATCCCATACCTCGCGGCCCGCACCAACCAGCCGTCCAACGACGACGCTTCAACCACTAACCACGAACCACAAACCACGGCGGCCAGAGGCCTCCTCCCCCCGGGCGGCCGCCCAACCCGGGACGACCTCATCGCAGCGATCCGCGCTGAAGCAGGCAACCTCGCCGCAGTGGCCCGCGGGTTCAACCGACAGCGCCCCCAGGTCTACCGGTGGTTGAAGCGCTACGATATCGACGTGGACGAGATCCTTCACTCCTGAGCATCATCTTCTGTGGAAAATGCTCTCCAGCCCCGATTTCTTCTGTGGGAGGGGCTTTCAACTCCGAATGCGCTCTGTTGGGGAGGGGCTTTCCAGAGCCCAGACGTATTCCGCGCCTACTCCTCGCTCTTCTTCTCAACAGGCGGCAGCGGCCCATGCAGGATCTCCTGCACAAAACCCTCCTCCCGTTCCATGGGCTCGTACTTTGTCTTCATCTTCGGGACCACGATGTGGACCGCCGGCTTCGGCGGGTGCACCGTGATCTCTCTCTCCTCAAGGGTGATGATATCCGGCTTCTGACGGGGCTCCTCGACGCCCCCGGCCCGGGCATCCCAACAGCCCGAGGCCAGCGCAGCTATGCAGATGAGACCCGTCAGCAACACCATAATGATGGAGACTTGTTTCATCGTATACTTCCTCCCGTACCGTCGTGTTCGAATAGTAAATATAGACTAAACGGCCCAGGACTACCATACTGATACTGATGAGTATGCTGAACCCGACCCAAAGGACACGATTGGAGGGTAGATCGTTAATGCCCTACTCCGTGGATCCCGTTCCCAGCCGCGAACCACGAACCAAAGTGTCAAGTGTCAATACCTGACCCCGTCTCCTCGAAATCCATTGAAATGAACCATTTTCGATGCTATATTCAGATCAGGATTTGGTACCATACGGGAGCCTGACCACATGAACGACCTGATCGTTTCCGAAGACATCGTCCCCATCGGCGAGTTCAAGAAGCAGACCTCCCGGCTCCTGCGCCGGGTCAAAGAGAAG
>CAYOTU010000430.1:0-3404 GCA_964406905.1 uncultured Myxococcales bacterium
CCCCGGCGCGAGACCGAGGCCACAATCGCGGCCAGCCTGGCGGCCATGAAGCGCCTGAAGCCCATCTTGGCCGACGCGAGCTATGGCATACGGATCCTGCCGCAGGCCGGGCTGCGACAGCTGGCCATCGACGAGGGCGTCATCGAGCCGGAGGATCCCCTCCTGACGCCGCGCTTCTATCTGTCCGAGCCCCTCCGGGGGCGTGAGGACTGGCTCGCTGCTCAGGCGAAGCGGGTCGCCCGCTTCCGTCTCTCATCGATTCCCCAATGGGTTCGTTTTCTCGGTCACGCCCGGCGCGTCTCGAAGCAGACTTGATCCGGCGCATCAGTCCGCCGGTCTGATCTCCAGCTCATGATGCAGGACGAGCTCCGCGCCGGGCTCCAGCAGGGCGCGGGGCGACCAGACCTCGACCTCGAGGGACTGGAGCTCCTCGGGGTAGGCGTAAACCCAGGTGAAATCCACCTCGTCGTTGTCGAAGCGCCAGGTCACGTCGAGGCCCTTGGTCCCGGAGAAGATCCACTCGCCTGCCGGAGCCTCCTGGTCGTAGTAGTGCTTCCCCTCGCGGAGCCCTGCGATGACCGGTGCCATGTCCTGGGTCACAGCGTCTCCCCCGAGACTCGTGAAGCCGACGCTGCTGTCCGCCAGGGGCCCCAGGTCCAGCTCGAGGTGGGTGCGGAGTCGGGCCTCCACGTCGCTGTCCTTGGGATTGATCAGCTTCGACTCCACATGGAGGATCGGCGCGTCGTCTTCCAGGGTCAGGGTCCGCTGGATGGTGATCCCGTCCATCGCTGCCTGGGTGGTGGTGAGGGACAGCGCATCGTGATTCGAGATCGCAGCGGGTTCGACCCATCCGTAGAAGCGGAAGCCCTCGCCGCTGCGGTCCTCGAGGCCCCCCGCGAAGGGAAAGAAGAGGGTCTGGATTCGATTGTAGGCGGTAACGCAGTCTCCGCTCTCCTTGTGGATGATCCGCAGCGCCCGTCCGCCGAGGTTGGGCACGACCTCCACCCGCAGCAAATCGTTGTCGATGACCTTGAGCTGGTGGTCCATCGCGAACATGGAGTAGATCAGTGCCAGGTTGTCCGGCGCACCGGCGAACTCCATCCAAGCGCCAAAGCCGTGGGACGCCATCGTGGCGAGGAACTCCTGGACGTCCGCAAGGGGCGCGATCTCGCCCAAGAACTTCAGTGTGTCGCCCACGACCTCGTAGCCATTGCGCGGGAAGAGCCGCGCGTAGGTGAGGGGCATGCGCGCCACCCGGACGCGATCCATGAGCTCCTCGTTCTCCGTGACCAACGCCTCGGCCTCGTCGAACAGCGCCTCCCCGGCCTCGACGATCTCGTCCGTGAGGTAGCCCTGGCCCGGGTTGGTGTAGAGGTGCATGTGGATGTCTTCGTCCGTGACCTTGTCGAGGAGGGTCTCGATCCAGCTCTCGATGGGCTCCCAGGCGGCCCCGTAATAGCCTTGCAGGAAGTCCCGCCGCAGTGCGAAGGGGTCCACATCCGGATCCCAGAGCAGCTTCATCCCATACCAGGGGCGCAGCAGGCTGAACTCTCCGCCGCCGCCGCCGTGCCCCATGCCCTGCAGATAGATCCCCTCGACGCCGATGTCCCGGTAGAACTGCATGTCCGCGGCCATCGCGCGGAAGTTCGGGAAGGGGTTGAAGTAGTGGGTGAAGTCCACGACGTAGTGCCAGATGTACAGGTGGTCGGTCTGCTCCGCCCAGGCCTCGGCCCGTCCCTTGTAGTTCGCGTCCTTGGGGCAGGTCGCGATGGGGTGGCTGTCGCAAGACGGGAACATGTGGCAGAGCCACACCGACGCGTTTGGGTGCATGTCCAGGCCCTCGGGGGGCTGCTCGGTGTACATGTAGGCCAGGGTCGCGACGAGCTTGTCCGGATGGACCTCCGCGGTGCGCTTGGCCAGCTCGTTGGTGAACCAGAACTGGGTGCCGCCGGTGGTCCCGTACTGCGCGTTCATGGCGGAGCACGCGTTGCAGGTGCAGTAGTTGTAGTAGTCCTGCTGGGAGAAGCGGTACTGGTGGCCGCTCGGGTCGTCGCTCATCTTCTGGATCATCTTCTCCGCCACGATATCCAGGACGTCGGGGTTGGTGAGGCAAAGCTGGGTCTCGTCCCGGACCCGCACACCGCCGATCTCCGAGAAGTATTCCGGGTGCTCGTCGAAGTACTCGTCGGGGTGCACGAAGTGGTGATAGCTGTGCGCGGAGCCCACGACCTTGTGCTTCGCGCCTTGGGCAGACTCTGGATCATAGGATCCGTTGTTGTCCCCCTGGCGGGTCCAGAACGCCTCGTCTCCGCCGGGCCACTCGTAGGATGTATGGCGCCAGAAAAACGCGGGTCGCTGCAGCCGATCCCGTGGCGGGATCACCACGTCGTCCATCGTCGGCGCATGGACGACCCCCGGCGCGTACCAGCGCACTCCGAGTTCGTCCTCGAGGAAACGCTGGACCCCGTTGAGGGTCCCCGCCTCGGCGGATCCCGCGATGACCACATGGGGCGGCACGGTCCGCAGGACGAAGCCCTGCTCACCGATCTCCTTCTCCGAAGGCGCGACGCCGAGGGACTCTGCGACGGGGCCGACGCCGAGGACAATCATCGGCGGCTCCCCGTCGGGCGCGCCCTGCACCACCTCCAGTGAGACCCCGGTGCAGGCCTCCAGGTGGCTGCGTAGCTCCTCCGCTGCCGTCAGCTGGGACGGGCTCGGCGCCTCAGGCAACACGATGACATGCTCGCTCGCGCCGCTGGTGACCAGCAGCACCGGATCACCCTGGATCACGTCCACCGCAGCATCCGGGGTCGTGTCCGACCCGAGATCGGGTGTGGAATCCAGTGCGGTGTCCTGGCCCGGCTCGATTTCGCCCTGGAGCCCATCGGGCTGAAGGTCGGCCAGCACGATGTCCGGCTCGTTGCTCGGGGTCGAGTCACCCGCGCAGGCAGAGAGAAGGACAAGGATGAACAGGGAGAAGAGAGTACATCGGAGCATGGCTAGCCTCCTGGATGCGGAACACGATACCACAAGTGGGGCCTGCTGGCAGGAGGTCGGGGGGAATCGGTAATCGGGGACAACGGAAGAACGGGGGACGAGGCGGGGCCCGCAGCCACGCAACAATCCGTTGCCTCAAACTCCCAATGTCCAACTCAACCCGCCAATTCCCGCACAGTCGACTCGAGGTGTTACATATCGCCCTGGAGATGGCAGCCAAGGCCAAGGGCGTGGCAGATCAAATCCCGAGAGGCCACCGAGGCTTGGCCGACCAACTCCTCCTGTAGGTCTCGCCCGTTTATCTGGTCAGGACTGGTCGCAGACCCAGTGTCTATAAGTTGAAGGTGTTCCCTCGCTTATAGAATGAAGGTGACCGCTTCGAATTCTCCTGTTCAATTTTCGCAGAG
>CAYOTU010000431.1:0-3397 GCA_964406905.1 uncultured Myxococcales bacterium
CTTACAACTTCCGCATCATCAACCAGCAACTCGTCGCGTCGGACCGCGACTACATCTTCATGATGAACCAACTCAAACCCAAGGCCGAGGTGGAACTACTGTCCACCTGGAAGACGGTCGGCATCATCGGCCTCGGCGCTGCCGCAGTCGCTGCCCTGATCGTCACCACCATCGTCACAGCGGGCCGAAAATCATTCAACTGAGCAGTTTCCCCGCCGCGACATCCAGCCGCCGGATCGAGAAGCTCTTGCCGCCGTCATAGAGCGAGTAGACGTAGGCCGCTGTGCGTTGGATGTTTGTGAAGATGGAGATCCCGTCCACAGCGGATTCCATGGCGACCTTGTGAATCGGCTTCAGGTCCGAGGCGTCGAAGATCCCGATGAAGTGGTGGGCCTTCTGCTTGTATGGCACCAGGAGGCGTTCGCCGCTCGACGTCGAGACCAGATGGAGGCTTCCGATGACCTCGCCCTTGTCCCGCAGCAGCGCGTTTCCGTCCATCACTGAGTAGTAGAGCGATCCGTCCGACTCCATGGCTACGAAGGCTGGCGGGGAACGCACCACCTGGCCTGTGTATGGCTCGATGAAGCGGGCGAAGAAGTACCAGCGTCCCGTGGAAGGGCTCTGCTGGAGGAAGGTGAGGCCCTCGATCAATGCGCCGTCTATCTCGTCCGGGGGCACATGGAAGCGCTCGGTGAGGCGCGCTCGGGCGTCCAGGAGGCCCCAGGTGAAGTATCCGGGCCGCCGGAAGCTCCTTGGGTCAAAGACCCGGTTGACACGGAAGGTCCCCTCCAACCAGGGGAGGCGCGCCAGGTGGTAGAGGCCGTAGGAGTGCTCGTTCTCGAAGGTGCTGCGTCCGTCGTCCAGGGAGATCCCCGCGATGCGGGTCGGACCGGCGCGGCCCTGGGGGGTCTCCAGGACCACCAATGTCCGCTCCGGGCCGTCGAGGGTGTAGTTTGCCAGGAATTTTTCCCGGGACTCCCGCAGGAATCGGCTGGGCTTGAGAAGGTTGATCATCTCCACCTGGCCCCGGAAGTGGGTGAAGATGGCTAGGCTGTCCCCCTTTCGGTCGAAGCAGGCGAAGAGGTCCTCGCCGTCGTTCAGGCGGGAGACCAGGAACGTTGCGCCCTCGGCCAAGGTTGCTGCCTCGGCCGGCAGGGTCGCAGTCCATACCAGGCGGAATTCGTCCAGATCCACCATGGAGAGGCGTTCTCCCTGCTGGAGGAAGACCGCGTTGCGGGTGCTGCTGGGGATTACCCGGGTCTCCCCGGGGATCAGGTCCGAGAGGCAGCCATCCCTGGAGGAGAAGCGGTTGGCCGCGCCCAGCATGGCCCCTTCCGGTTTTTCCACCAGGAAGGTATAGCGTTCTCCGATGGCTGCGCGGCTCCGGGCTCCCCACTCCCGCGCGTCGGGCGCCTGGTCGGCCAGGGCCGGGTTGGCCCGCAGATGCCGCAGGAGGCCGAAGTGGTCCTCCGCGTCCCACAGATGCCGGGCAGTGGCCAGAAGGCTGGCGCGACCAGCGGCGGAACGGAGGCCCTCCTCCAGGTGATCGATGGTCTCATCGAGGCCTGTCAGGCCCGCTGCCTGGGCCTGGCGGTATCGCTCCAGGGCTCCGGCCGCGTCGCCGGCCTCGGCCAGCGCGGCAGCCTCCACGGTCAGGCGCTTACCAGCCTCCCGAGCTTGGGCCTGCGCCGCGTCGGCCAGGGCCATGCCAATATCACGATGGACTGAAAAACCATCCAATACGTGGGCTGTTCGGTGGAGACGCTCGGCCTCAGGGATGTCCCCCGCTGTCAACGCGTCAGACGCGCCTTGCAGCGCGAGGAGCGCGTCGGCCTGCGTGTCGCCGACAAAGCGCTCGGTCTCCGCGACAAAGGTTAACAGAAGGGAATAAAGCGTTTCGTCACCCTCGACGCTGCGTTTCGGCGGTGCCGCGCCGTGGCTCTGCGCCTCTGCGATGCCACGGTACCAGGTCTCAACAGCGCGTGTGCGCCAGCCTGCGGCAAGGTGTGCGTCACCCTTGGCCACCAGGGTAGCGGCCCGGTCCGCGGCTGCTCGGTTTTCCAGCGCGTCGACCTTCTCGCTCGCAAGTTGGCAGGAGCTGTCCAGGGCCAGAGCCTCCCGGTACGCGGTCATCGCAGCGGCGAGATCCCCGGCCTTCTCGAGACCTGAGGCCCGGTCCATCAGATCTGAAAGTGCGCCGAGCTTTCGTGCATCCGCTATGCGCCGCCGGAGGCGGCCCAGCGCGGGCGGAGTCCAGGCCAGGTCGATTAACGGGGCCAAAGCCGTGGCGGCTTCGGCCATGCGGCCCGCCTCGAGATGGGCCGTAGCGGTCGCTGCCACGGGATCGGTCGCTGCCTTCACCGCGGCCTCGCTTCGCCGCCGCCGCTCGCCGGCCCGTGCCAGGGCCGGGTCCAGGCCCTCGGCCGTCAGGAACGCGGCCACAGCGAGATCATGGGACTCCATCTCCTGGCGGATCGTGCCGATGCGCAGCCACATGGTCGCGTCGCCGAGGCGGGGGGCTACCTCTTCATAAATGGCGAGGGCCTCATCCCGACGGCCCAGGTGATAGTAGACCTGGGCCTGGAGCTTCCGGGCCTCGGGGACTTCGTCCCAAGCGTCAGTCTCCAGGAGGCGGAGTGCGGGCTCGAACTGCGCGTATTCCTCCACCAGGAATCGGGCCAGGGGCGCGACAGCGTCCCAGCGGCCGTCCCCGAGGAGCGCCGCGAGCTTGAGGACCTCCCAGGCCCGGTCGTAGTCATAGTCCTCTTCGAGGATCCGCCGGGCCTCAGTCACCAGGTCGTCAGGGTCCCGGCCGCCGAAGTCAGCCGTTATGTCGTCCGCTATGTCGCCTATGCGTTCGTCGATATCGTTGGCGCGTGCTTTTGCCATGATGTGATCCGCTCCAAAGTCACAGTCTTCAGTTCAACAATCGCCGTCGCGTAACCAGGAGCAGCCCTGCTGCTGCCAGCAGCATCCACCAGGATCCGCCCCCCGAACCCGCGCCGCAGCCGCTGCTGGTGCCACCGGGGGGCTCGCAGGTCAATGAGTCCTCGTCCCACACGGTCTCGCCGGGGCAGACGCAGATGCTTCCGTCGCAGGTCATATCTCCCGGGCACTCACCGCAGGTGCCAGAGCACGAGTTACCACCGCAGGCCTTGCCCGCACAGTCGGGCACGCAGGCCACCTCGCAGACCCCGCCTTCGCAGGTCTCCCCGTCACCGCAGTTGCCACAGCTCCCTTCACAGCCGTCGTCGCCGCATTCCCGATCAGCACAGTCGGGCACGCAGACATCTTCGTCCACGCAAAGGCCATCGGGCGTACACTTCTCCCCGGCCTTGCATTCGCCGCAGAAACCGCCGCAGCCGTCGTCTCCGCACTCACGCCCCGTGCAGGAGCA
>CAYOTU010000432.1:0-3386 GCA_964406905.1 uncultured Myxococcales bacterium
ACCCCCTGGCCGGTGCAGCTCCCATAGCTCCCCCAGGTGCAGCTCGACGTGCAGGTCCAGACTTTGGTGCCGCAGTTCCCGCAGGCTGCCGACTGGGTCGCGCCAGGGGAGCAGACGCCCTGGCCGGTGCATGATCCCCAGCTCCCCCACTTGCAGTTGGTCTTGCAGGTCCGGCTCTTGGTGCCGCAGTCCCCGCAGCTTGTACTCTGAGTCTGCCCCGGGGAGCAGTCGCACTGGTTCTTACGGACGATGAAGCCGCCGTCGAAGTAGCTCTTGTTGTAGCTCTTGGTCTGCCAGCCGTAGCCGCCCCAGCAGTTCATCTCGCTGACCGTGATGGTCGAACCGTTGACCGCGGTCACCCAGACCACGTGGCCGTACTCCCCGCTGGCGCGGCACCCGATGCTGTTGACCACCGGGTTGGAGAGCACTTCGTAGTTCGAGTTCAGGTTGGCGTAGTAGGCCCAGGTGTTCGCGTTACCCCAGCCCGGGAGACCGACGTCCCAGACGCAGCAGGCCTTGTGCCAGGCCCACCAGGTGCAGTTCCCGCCGTTGTAGCAGCAGGGATAGGGGTTACTCGCGTTGCAGGGGCAGTTGTCCGTCACGCCGCCGCAGTAGGTGTCCCCGGCCGCGGCTGGGACAGGGGCGAGGACAAAGACAAGGAACACTACGGTCAACGCGAGACCGAGGACCGACCGCAGCCTCATCGGGACCCCCCGTCCAGGACCCGGAGGGAGCCCAGCGCATGTTCGAGGAGCGCAGCCGGATGGGCCTCGTGGGCCCGCTCCAGGCTGAAGAGATAGACGCGGTCGCTGACCTTGAGCACCACCAGGCGCCGTGGAAAGGTCTGGGGGGAGTGAGCGTGCTCCACGACCACCGCGGGAAGACCGAGCCGTGACCGGGGCTCCGACGCAACCCGGCTGGCGTCCTTCCCGAGGAAGGCCAGATGCTCCTCAAACCACGCGTCGACGTCCCCGGAGCCCGGATCGACCCACATGTCCACGCGGAGGAGATCCGGGCCGCCGCAGGTGACGATCACGGAGTGCGAGATCTCGCGTGCAGGATCATCGGGCCGGGCCGCCTCCTCCCGGACGCTGCAGCCAGCGGAGGGGACCTCGAACGCGAGGCCGAGCCCGGAGGACATGTGCTCGGTCCACGCGTCGTCCGCGTGGACCGATCCCGACACGAACAGGCAGAGGACACCAAACGCGACAGGAATCACCTTGGGACGCATGCTCCCCCCCTCTCCCGGTTGGCTTCGGTACCATCCTATCGTATGCAACGCTACCGGCCGTGTCGAGCCCGATATGCTTAGAGGAATCCGCGCTGTAGAAATTTTCAGTCCAACCCAGCCAGCGTAGCTGGCGGTGCCCGTCCCTGTTCTGTGCGTGTGTGAATGCCGATCCCCTGTCGAGCCACGCCCTGTCTACCTCAGTCGCAGTTCATCTCCCAGCACTGGAAATAGATCGATGCGTCTATGCACCCAAATCTTGTAGGCCACATATGGTGCACCCGGCAGCTTCTCGCTACGGAGTCCAATGCGCAACACGCTTCTAGGGGCATGGACCTCAGGGTTCGGCCCACGCCATGAATTTGCAAAAAACTCAATCAGAACCGGGAGCTTGACGACCGTCTCGGACGATGACCACCAGGGAAAACTTGACTCATCTGTGAAGATCTTTGGAGTTGAAGATGTCTAGAGGAGCCTTTCCATTGTGTAACAGTTCAAAACTTTACGGGCCACGAAACCAGCACGACATCATCGACCAACCCGGTCAGCAGCGTCACCTTGCCCGGCGACGCACCGACCCATAGCTGGGACAGATCCAAAGGCGCCGGGGACTTGAGACCACGCTTTGACTCGCGGACAATTTTTCCGCGGCGCGCACTCAGACGAACCTCTTTCTTCTTCCAGTCCAGCCAGAGAGTCAACCGGGTCCACTCCCCCACTGCGCCTCGATCCCTTATCTCCAGAAGGGGGCTGTCCCCGTCCGGCGGCAGGAGACGCCAGCGGACCTCCCGCCCGTCCTCGGTGACCTGGGCCTCCAGACCGTATCCAGCCAACCAGGCGAGGGTGACATCCTCCCCGTCCCAGGTAGGGCTCCAGGCCTTCACCCGCAAGGAGAGTGTCGCGCCCGCTGCGCTTTCATGCCGATCCCGGCACGACTTGTCAGAGGGATCGCAAAAGGAATAGCGCATCCCACGGTCCCCCGACGCGGGCCCCCGGAACAGGGCTGCGTAGTTACCTCGCCGCTTCTTGCAGAAGCTCCATCGCCCCGCCTCGTCACAGACGTTGGTGATATCGGCCCAGAGGCCGCCGTCGGGGATTGGGGCCGCTGGGCCACCCGGCGCAATCCCGGTGCGGACTCCGGGCTCAAGGCCGTCGGCCAGGAGCACTGTGTCGCTGTAACTCATGCGACCTAGCCCGCGCCGCCCCAGCTCAATCATACGCGTGAAGTCGTCGTAATCCTTCAGGAGCACGTCGTCCATCGTGGCGCTGTAGTCGATGTCAAACCCCTCGGCCCCGCCGAAGCTCCCGTCCCGATCCCAATCGATCCGACAGGTGTCTCCGTCGCATTGGACGCACCGGCCCAGGTTGCATAAAGGCGAGAGGAATCGGGCCAGGCGCTCCGAGTGGTTGATCCGGTGGCGCTCGTCGGTGTAGCAGTACAGCCAGGACAGGAACCAGCGGGGGTAGCCCTCCTCGGGGATCTCGTCCAACTCCCGGGGTTCTGCCTCAAAGGTGAGCGCGCCCGTGCTGAAACCCCAGGGCCGCGGCGCGGCCTTGTTCGACCGGCGCCCGCAGTCAGGCACGCACCGCCAGGCTTTGCCCGCCTCAACGCACGCGAACCCGTCCGCACATGGCGGACGCCCCAACCCACACGATGCAAAGGTCCCGTCCCAGTCCACCATGGGCGGAATCCGGTACATGTACCCGTAGTTCATCAGGCTCAGATAGAAGGGTGTTCGGTCGGGGTTCGGACGATCCCAGTAATGGCTCAGGCCAAGCTGATGTCCCAGCTCATGGGCCACGCGCATCCCGCCCGCGGGCGTCGCGTCCACCCCGACAACCCCCACGCGGCCCCTCACGTCGGACTGGCCGCCCCGGCCGCTGGCTCCGACCATGTAGCGGAACACGCCGCTGTACTTCCGGGCCGCTGTAAACGCTACGTTGAACCAGCCGCGTCTCTCGGCCTGACTGGGGAGCTTCGGTCGGTACGCGCCGACTCCGACCGGCTGGACGCGATCGTTGAACCAGTGGACAGCGATCCCAAAGCCCTCGTGTGCGCGGCGACGTCCGGCAGTTACGGGCGGATCATATAGATCCAGGATCTGCGCCAGGGCCGGACCCGTGGGATGACAGACCACGGGGGCTCCCTCCTTCTGCG
>CAYOTU010000433.1:0-3383 GCA_964406905.1 uncultured Myxococcales bacterium
CTTAGTTCTTCAGACGGAAAATCCGGGTTGGATTGAGAAACCAGACTTGGTTCCGGGTTCGAGAGGGAGTCGAATGGTACCCCGCATCCTGTTCCAGCTCATGGACATCCTGTTCAGCCTGGTCCGCACCCTTTTCGCGGACAAGGCCGACCTGGCCATGGAGAATTTGGCCCTGCGTCAGCAGCTCGCCGTCCTGCAGCGCAAGAACCCCAGGCCCCGACTCAACGACCTCGACCGGGCTTTCTGGGCGGCGCTGAAGGACCAGCTCACCACCTGGACCGATGCGCTCATCATCGTCAAGCCAGACACCGTGGTCCGCTGGCATCGGGCAGCCTTCACACGCCACTGGGCCAAGCTGTCTGGTTCAGGCAAGCACCAAGGCCGCCCCCGCATCATCTCCAGGGAACTCAGGATGCTCATCCGCAGAATGGCAACAGAGAACACCTGGGGCGCACCGCGCATCCACCATCGTTACGAGTGGCGCGACGCTGCCTGAACGCCGGAACTCAAATTGATGACCGCTCAGTTCGCTCTCGTCGAGCGCAGGGCGTGGTGCGCGAGATCCGGGCTGTTGATGCCGATGACCCCGCCCGCCCGAGTCCTTCCTGGTCATCGCAAGTTGTCACAGAGCAGGGAGATCTGCCTCATTTTCTCGGTGGTTCACCCCTCCGAGAGGCCTGGATGGATAATGAGGAAGCACAGGCTTCAGCCCCGATTCGTTCTTGTGGAAGGGGCTTCAGCCAAACCGAATCGGCCCTAAAGGGCCTCCCACAGCGGACGCGTTCGGGACGGAGGAGCGCGCAAAGCGCAACAACAGTGGGGTAGATCACCATCGGCGAGGCGATCGTCGACGAGAGCGGCAACCACAGCGTCATCGACGTCTTCTTCTCCGGTCGCGACGGCCACAACGTATGGGGCGACGACGCCAGTTATGGCCGCTATCGATTCGACGATCTCCTCGTCACGGTGCGGGAGCAGTTCCCCGGGGAGGAGATCTCGGAGAGCCTCCTGCGCTATGTCATCTCCACCTTCATTCGGTCCCCGCCACTGGAATGGCACCCCCCGCATGACCTGGTGCCATAGAGGCTGAGGCTCCGCCTGGGCCAGCCAGAGGGCCTCCTGCAAGGTGAGATCAGCAACCGGTGTCCTCGTGGTCCTTGCACCAGCGATCGATGGTGGAGCGGGAGAGGATGGCGCGACGGGCCATCTCGGACTTGTTGCCGCCGGTGGCCATGAGGAGGGCCGCCAGATGCCGCTCCTCCAACTCCTTGCGTGAGGTGCGGCCGAGGAAGCGCTTGAGCTCCTGATCGAAGCGGCTCTTGCGATCGACCAGCCGGGTGGCGTGGTACCAGAACTCCTTCGGCGGGAGATCTTTCATGCGGATCTCGGGGTTGACCCCCGCATTCAGGAAGGCCGCGTTCACCACGTGCTGGAGCTGGCGGATGTTCCCTGTCCAGCCGTCACCATACTCCTGGAGCTTCTCGAGGACACCCTCCTCGAAGCAGTTCGCTTCAAAGTTTGGATCTCGTTCGTATCGGTCCTTCTGATCACCGAGTAGGGACTCGGCGATCCTGGGGAGATCTTCGATCCGGTCTCCCAGGGACGGGATCCGGATGACGTGGTTGGAGACCCGGAAGTACAGATCCTGTCGGAAGACCCCCCCCTGGATCTCTTCGATGGGGTCCTTGTTGGTGGCCGCTATAACCCGCACATCCACCTTCATCTCGTAAAGCGCGCCCAGGGGGCGGACAAGGCCGGTGTCCAGGAAGCGGAGCAGGGCGAGCTGGGTCCCCTGGTCCGCGTCGGCCAGCTCGTCCAGGAAGATGGTTCCGCCTGCAGATCGGACGATCAATCCCGGGCGCAGGGTCAGCGCCTGATTGAACGCCTCCGGATCATGCCCGAAGAGCTCGTTCTGGATCAGGGTCGGGGCGAACGCACCGATGTTGACCCCGACGAACCGGTCAGCGCGGCGCGTATCGCGCGGCGGGCCGAGAATCTGCTGCAGACGGTGCCTAAGCGCCGCCTCCTGTCCTTGCGTGAGATCTTTAAGCCCAATCTTGTCCGTCCGCACGCCCTGCGCGAGGACCCCGCGGATCTTGTGGATGCACTTCGCCAACCTGGACTTGCCGGATCCCGTCGGCCCTAGGATCAGGACCGGCTCCTCGTGGCGAGCGACCGCGAGGGTCTCATCCACGAGCCGACGCCCGGCCTCACTCTGAGCTTCATCCACGAGCTCCTTGAAGGTCTGGACCACGTCGGAGAGTTCGCTGATCATGTTCTCTCGCTCTATCTGGTCCATGGCTGTCCTCCTGGTGAAACCTCACTGTAGCGCCACTCAGGGGTGGATTCAACTGCGTCAATTCTGGTCACCTCTGGCGCGTTCTGCAGGGATGGGGAGCGTGGGAGTCGAGCCAACTTGGAAGCAAGCAACACCAGAGATCCCTTGGCTATGTAAGGGATAACGAGAGAAGAAACGAATACCGAGGAACGGAAAACTGCCTTGGCACGGGGGTTGCTCTACTGACAGGGCGAGCGGGGACGAATGCGCCTCGCCGAAACCGTCAAGGAGATCCCCATGGAGAGCGCTACCGCCATCACCGACGACGTGGCCCGACGGGTCCTGGGCTCCGTGCGGCGTCTCCTGCGGGAGACCGCCTGTCGGGATCACAGGGAGACCGTCGGCGCAGACGAGGTCCGGTACGACCCTCCTGCGGCGGACAGCGCCGCCGCAGGCCGGGTCCGCTGCGTCCTTGCGGCCCGGAGCCTCGGGGTCCGCTTCGACCTGCCGACGCCCGGCGAGGCCGCGCCCCTCCCCGGGCTCCTCGAGGCCCTGACCAGGGTGCCGGTGCCGGTGCAGTTCGTCGAGGCGGGCGAAGACGGGGTCGCGCTGGAACTCCAGGTGGACACGCAGCGGCCGATCACGCCCCTCCGAGAGCGGGCGATCCGTCGCGCACTGGAGACCGTGGTCGACCTCCTCACCGCGCTCCGCAGGCAGGTACGCCGCCCCGCGGCGGACGCGCTCTCCGGCGCGCTGAAGCCCTTCTCCGAGCACCTCCGCCCCGTGCTCCCCATGGCCCCGGTCGGGGATCTGGAGGCGGCCTTTGCGGTGCGGGCCCGGCGCCTCATCGCAGATCGCCCCCTGATCCTCTGGGGGGATGACGCGGACGACGTGGACCTCGCCCTGGGCCTGGCCGCGGAGGCCATCGGTCAGCGGGGCCGAGCCCTCGTCACCCTGAAGACCGGCGGAGCCGGACAGCTGGACGTCCCGCGCCTCGCTGGGGACATCGGAAAGGCGGGGGGCGTCCTCGCTGTGCCCGGGTCCGTGCTCACCGCGGGGGTCAACCCCTACGACCTGGCCCGCCATACCGGACAGCTCCTCGGCG
>CAYOTU010000434.1:0-3359 GCA_964406905.1 uncultured Myxococcales bacterium
ACGCTTCAGGATCCAGGCCGCGGCCTGGCAGCGAGACGTGGATGCGCCGGACGACGCGCCCTTCCCCGACGCGGACGCGGACCTCCTGCGCATGGAGAAGGCCCTCGCTGAGTTGGCCCCCTTTATCACGGACACCCGAGAGGTGATCCATGGGGCAGCCCAGGCGGGACGCGAGATCCTCTTCGAGGGCGCACAGGGGATGCTCCTTGACGTGGATCACGGGACCTACCCCTTCGTAACCTCGTCCAATACGACCATAGGCGGGGCCTATTCGGGCACCGGGGTCTGGTTGGACTTCCTGAGCCGCATCGGCGTGGTCAAGGCCTACACCACCCGGGTAGGCGAGGGCCCCTTCCCCACGGAACTGGAGGGCACAGCGGGGGAGCCCCTTCAGCGACAAGGAAACGAATTCGGCGCTACCACGGGGCGGCCCCGGCGCTGCGGCTGGCTGGACCTGCCTTTACTCCGGGACGCGTGCATCACCAACGGGTACAACGCCCTGGTCCTGACCAAACTCGACGTCCTGACCGGCTTTGAAAAGATCCCCGTGGCTGTGGGCCGGGACTCGTCCGGCGCGCCGGTCTACGAGGAGCGCCCCGGCTGGGAGCAGTCCCTGGACGGAGCCACGGGCGACGATGACCTTCCCCCTGCCTGCTTGGACTACATCACCTTCATCGAGGATGCGCTAGGCGTCCCCGTGGCCCTGGTCTCCTACGGCCCGGACCGCGCCCAGACCATTACGAGGCGGAGCTTATGGTAGAAGAAAAAAAATCCAGCGGCCTGGACATCGACCTTGGGAACCTATGCTCTGAGCGGGCCTACGGCTGGGCGAAGAAGACCTTCGCCAACCGGGAGCTACGCTTCGGCATGCCCGTAAAGGGCCTGGACGGGTCCTTCTCGAACCTGATGAACTACGGGCAGGTGCGCATCGCCATGTCCTCCGACGGCATCGGCACCAAGATCGAGTTGGCCGAGCGCACGGGGATCTACAACACCATAGGCTACGACCTGACGGCCATGGTGGTGGACGATCTGGCCGCCAACGGGATCGAGCCCACCAACCTCTCCAACATCCTGGACGTGAACCACCTGGACCAGGAGATCGTGGATCAGCTCATGCACGGGCTCCACGACGCAGCGATGGTCACGGGCCTCGCTGTGGTAGGCGGTGAGATCGCTGAACTCGGAGACCGGGTCGGAGGCTACGGCGAACGGATGCACTTCAACTGGTGCGCCACCGGCATCGGGATCCTGCCGACGGGCGTCGAGGCCGTAGACGGACGGGACGTGCGGGAGGGAGACGCGGTTGTAGCGCTGGAGAGCATGGGCTTCCGCTCCAACGGCTTCTCCCTGGTCCGCAAGATCATGGCCGCGAGCTTCGGCCCCGACTGGCACGTCGAGCCCCACAGCGACGGTCGCACCTGGGGGGAGGTCCTCCTGACCCGGTCCCGGATCTTCTCCCCCTGGATCGTGTCCATGCGGGAGCAAGGCATCAACCTGCATGGGATCGCGCACGTCACCGGCGGAGGGATCCCGGATAACCTGTCCCGGGTGCTGGGGCACCACGGCCTCGGCGCGCATCTGGACGCGCTGCCCGCGCCCCTGCCCTTCATGACCGAGGTCCAGACCCTCGGCGAGGTACCGGAAAAGACTGCCTACCGACTCTGGAACATGGGCGTCGGGATGCTCGTGGTCCTCAAACCCCAGGATGCGAACCTCATGGTGGAGCTCCTGGGCCGGGAGGGCTGCCCCGCCCGGCTCTGCGGCACCGTGACCGGGACCCCGGGCATCATCCTGGAGTCCCGCGGTGCTGAGGCCCGGACCCTGGAATTCAAATCATGAAGACCCTCCGTCCCGCCGCAGGAAACGACGCGGCCTTCGTCCACCTGGTCCTCAGCGAGGGAGTGACGGATCCCGACGGCCGCAAGGCCCGAGAGGACGCGCACCGTTTTCTGAATATCGAGACCGGAGAGGTCCGCCGGACCCGGATCTTCTGGATCCTCTACGACCTGCCGACGGACGACCTGGAGCGCTTCGCTGCCTCGGCCCTGCGGGACGAGATCGTCCACGACGTCCACGTGAACTGTTTCCATTACCCTGCGGGCTTCGCCAGCTTCATCCTGGTAGCGAAGGCACCCGGGGTAACCGACGACGAGGGAGCCTCCGCAGAGACAGCGCTGGCCGACCTCCTGGGCGCAACCATCCCCAAGGGCGTCCAGCGAATCTTCACCCAGGACCTCTACCTGATCGAGGCAGCTCTCGACAAAGCAACCCTGAGACGGCTGGCCGAGGACCTGCTGGGCAACGGGCTGATCCACCACTTCGAATACGGCCCCTTCACCGCCGCGCCGCGGTACGTCCCCGAGGTCCGCATGGAGGCCGACGCTACCACGGAAATCGTCGACCTTGAGGTCTCGGATGCAGCGCTTCTGTCCCTGTCCCGGGACCGGGTCCTGTCCCTGAACCTCGAGGAGTTGCATACGATCCGCGCCCACTATCGAGATCCCGCCGTGCGCGCTGACCGGGCCGCTGCGGGCCTCCCAGCGTCCCCCACGGACTGCGAGCTTGAGGTCTTCGCCCAGACATGGAGTGAGCACTGCAAGCACAAGGAGTTCCAGGCTGAGATCACTTTCCGGGACAATGAAACCGGCGAGACCCGGATGGTGGACTCCCTGTTCAACACCTACATCCGCGGCGCAACGGACCGGGTTCGGGAGCGCCTTGAGGCAGCGGGAGAGGACTGGCTGGTTAAGGTTTTTTCAGACAACGCGGGCATGGTCCGCATCGACGAGGAGCGCCTCTTCGTCTGGAAGGTCGAAACCCACAACACCCCCTCCGCGCTGGATCCCTACGGCGGCGCGATTACCGGGATCCTGGGCAACAACCGTGATCCCCTCGGCACGGGGCGTGGCGGCGGGCGGCTGCTCTTCAACACTAACGTCCTCTGCTTTGGCCCACCGGACTTTGACGGCCACCTCTCCCCGGGCCAGCTCCACCCGAAGCGGATCTTCGCTGGAGTACGCCACGGCATCGAGGACGGGGGCAACAAGTCGGGCATCCCCACGGTAAACGGATCGATCATCTTCGACGACCGCTACCGGGGGAAACCCCTGGTCTACTGCGGCACGGGCTCTGTCATGCCCGCCATACTCGCTGGGCGGGACGCGTCCGAGAAGGAGGTCCTCCCCGGGGACCGCATCGTCATGGGCGGCGGTCGGGTCGGCAAGGACGGGATCCATGGGGCGACGTTCTCCTCGGTGGAGATCGACAAGCACTCCCCCAAGACAGCGGTACAGGTGGGCAGCCCGATAACCCAGAAGCTCCTGGCGGACTTCATGGAGGACGCGTGCGCCCGAGGC
>CAYOTU010000435.1:0-3356 GCA_964406905.1 uncultured Myxococcales bacterium
CCCGCGGCCGCCAGGCCACCGCAGTGAAATAGGGCACAGCGGCGGGCAAAACAAAGCCGCCGTTGTAGTCCGTATGCTCACCGATGAGGTTCACCCGCCCCGGGGAGAGACCAAGGGAACGGGGAGCGCCGCTGAAGCGGCTCTGGAACACATCGGCAGCCAGCGCTGCCACATCTTTACCCTTGAGCATGGGCTCCTCCAACGCTGTCACCCTAAAAGTAGCATCTTCCGTTCGCTGTCCTCAACGACCAAGAGGCGCTATACTTCCATGGTACTGTCGAGAGCCCGGAGGACGACATGGCTGACAGCGACGTAATCGCCTATCGCAAGGCCGTCGAGTTGTTCAAGGAAGGCCGGATGCTCGAGGCCCTCGGCCTGTTCAGGGAAGCAGCGACCACGGGCGAGGACCGCCCGGTGGAGCACTTCGCGCTGGCCACCGCGTACATGAAGACCAGCCAGTTCGCTGAGGCGCGGGGCGAGTATGAACGGTTCTTTGAAATGGGAGGCGGCGAGGAAGGCCAAAACGCGGCGGGAAGGAAAGCGCTGGAGAGGATGCCGGCGACGGCGACGGTCGCGGACAAAACACCGCGAGGGGATCTGGACGCTGTCCGCGAGCAGTATGCAGATGGGGTAAATTACTACCGGGCCGGCGGATACCAGGGTGCTCTGGAGCGCCTGGAGCCGCTGTTGGAGTCCTACGGCAGGACGCCGGAGCTGCTCAATACGGTCGCAAACTGCTACATCGGCCTGGAGGCAGCGCCCCGGGCTCAGGCCCTCCTCGAAGAGGCGGTCGCCCAGCCCGACTGCCCCCCCGAGGTGTTCGTGAGCCTCGGCCGACTTCGTTTTGACGGAGGCTGCAAGGCCGCGCTGGCCGCGCTCGCTGTCGCTGTGGAGATAGCGCCCGACAACGCGCTCGCCTGGTACAACAAGGGCGCTGTCCACTTCGCCCGGGGCGAGTACGAAGAAGCGGAGGCGGCCTGGAACAAAGCCCTGGCCTTTGATCCTCACGACCGACAGGCACAGGTGAACCTGGAGTTCCTCTCCAGACGTCCACGTTGACCGGATCCTTTGGACTGCTACGAGCCCGCGCATGACAAACATCTGGAAGACGACCCTGACCACTGATATACAAGAAACGGTTTTGAAACCCACCGAAGGGGAGACACCATGAATCGTCTGACCACCATCATCCTTTGCGTATTGTTTCTGGGTCTGGCCTTGCCCGCCTCTGCTGAGGACGCAGGGCTGCCTGATCTCGATGCAGCCGCTGAGCCCAGCATAAAGACCCTCGATGACGGCATCGTCTCCTATGAGAAGGGCTCCTTCCAGGCAGCGCTCCACGCCCGGATCCAGGGCTGGGGCGGCTGGGTCGGGGAAGACGCGAACCTGGACAAGGGCGACCGGATGCAGGAGGTCGGATTCCGTCTGCGCCGCGCGCGTTTCGGCATCGACGGGCACTTCCTCGAGTCGGTCACCTTCTCTCTGGAAATGAACCTCTTCGATGACGAGCGAGGCGGCGGCCCTCTCTACGAGGCGTGGATTGACTGGACGCCCACCCCCTACCTGGGAGCCACCCTCGGTGTCTCCAGGTACCCCTTCATGATGAGCGATATCATGTCATCAGCGTTCCTGCCCTATCTGGATCGGCCCCTTGGCACCTTCGCTATGAGCCCACCCAACGCGATGGGCCTCACACTCCACTCGGAGCCATGGAAGGACCACCTCACCATCAACCTGGGTGTCTTCAACGGGCTGAGGCGGGACGAACACTTCTGGAAGGGCTACGAGGGCGTGGGCGTGTCCCTGGGCAACCGCTACGAAGAGCTGTCCTATGTCGGACGCCTGGACCTGGCCCCCCTGGGAAAACTCTCCCAGGGTCTGGCCGATCCGGGCCATACCGAAGGCGTACGCTTCGCGATGGGCGCCAGCGGCTTCTACAACTCGGGCGGGACGATCAACTCCTCGGGATTTTCGGCCTACACCCATCTCAAGGCCCACGGTGTTCACTTCTTCGCTGAGTTTACCCAGGACCATGCGGAGCCCCAGGACAAGCCCACCACCCCGGGGACCATGTCCATCGACGCCACCCGGCGGGTCTTCAATGCATCCCTCGGCTATGTGTTCATCAAGAACATGCTGGGCCTCGCTGTACGGGGCGAGTGGATCGACGGAGACATAGACATGGACAACGAAGAAGACCAGTGGATCGCCGGGGGCACCCTGACCTGGTACGCGGTCGGTGACTTCTTCAAGGTCCAGGTGGAGTACATGCACCGCGAGGAACTCCACGGCACCTCCATCGACAACGACTGGGCCATGCTCGGCGCGCTGCTCCACTTCTAAAGGAGGACTCGCTATGCGAAGCTACCTCTTCTGCACAAGTGTCCTGGCACTCCTCGTGGGTTTCTCCCTGCTCGTCGGGTGCAACGAAAACACACCAGATGACACCGACGCTGATCGAATGCTCGTCGCAAAGCAGATCGAGAGCCAGCGTGAGCTCATCGGCGGCCCGTCGGCTCGCGGTAAGGTCGGCGACTTCCTGATCAGCAACGACAAGGTGCGGTTCATCGTTGCGGGCAAGGGCCAAGCCTGGATGGGCGGGGTCTTCGGTGGGACCCTCCTGGACGCGGACCTCGTCCGTCCCAACTGGGAGACCCAATACGGACACGGACACGACGCTTTCTGCGAAGCCTTCCCCCTGGTGAACCTCATCGAGACCAACCCGAACCTCCCCGGGCGCAAGCTCGCACCCTCTGACGATGGGCTCTCCATGGTCGCTGTGCCCTCGGGGATAGAGGTAATCAAGGACGGCAGCGACGGAGAGGAGGCCTGGGTCCGTGTGTCGGGACGCGCTGGCTATATCTTCGAGATGCTGAAGTTCCTGAACAAGGACTTCCTGATGGGCTTCCTCGAAACGCCCATAGAATTCGGCGGGCTCGAGCTGCCCATCGACGACCTCCTGGACCTCGTGCTGGACGTGAACGTCTACGCGCTGATCAACCGGCTCCAGTTGGACTTCCGCTTCACCAACGACTACATCCTCCATCCCCGGGAACGCTTCCTCACGATCCGCACCACCGTGGTCACCGCACCCCCGTCGGAGGAGACCATATCGCGCTGCCCCAAGATCGAGTGCAAGCTGACCTGCGACCACGGCTTCGCACTGCAGGAGATGGCCTTTAACCTGACGGATCCCGACGCTGCCTGCGATCCGGCCGCTGGGCTTTGCGGCCTGGTGATGTGCCCGACCTGCGAATGCGCAGATGAGCCCCAGGCCATGATCTCCCTCAACGAGACCGAGGACATCTTCCAGGTCATGCTCGGTGACGTCGGGCCCTGGCGCGACCCTGCCTGGA